>NZ_JAXAXM020000010.1:0-171902 GCF_047500745.2 Stenotrophomonas sp. FR024 | reverse complement strand
GGTTGCCGGCCAGCGGCCGGCACTACCAGGAATCGGGCCTTACCCCAGATCCCCCAACCGTGCCTGCAACGCTGCAATCGCGGCCAGGCCGGCCGTTTCCGTGCGCAGAATGCGCGGCCCCAGCTGCAGGCCCTGGAAGCCCGAGGCCGCCAGTTGATCACGGTCGCGTGGCGACCACCCACCTTCCGGGCCGATCGCGATCACGATGCCGCCTGCCGGAGCGGCCGCCAGCGTCGACAAGCGATGTGTGCCCAGCGGATCCAGGGTCAACCGCAGCGTATCCACCGGCAGTGCCGCTGCCGCCTGCGCCAGCGACAGCGGTGATCCCACGTGCGGAATGCGCGCGCGCCCGGACTGGCCGCAGGCCGAGGTCACCACATTGTTCCAGTGCGCCACGCGCTTCTCCGCCCGTGCTGCATCCAACTTCACCTCGGTGCGCTCGGCGTTGACCGGAATGATCGCCGCCACGCCCAGTTCGGTGGCTTTCTGCAGGATCAGGTCCATCTTCTCGCCACGGGCGATGCCCTGCAGCAGGGTGATCGCCAGCGGCGATTCGGTGTCGATGGCCTGCACGGCGTCGATGCGCACCTGCACTTCGCGCTTGCCGGCCACGGTCAGCGTGGCGCTGTAGTCATGGCCGTCGCCGTTGAAAAGCACACAGGTATCGCCCTCGCGCAGGCGCATCACCCGTACCAGGTGGTTGGCGGTCTCTTCCGGCAGGGTCACGGTCTGGCCGCTGTGCAGCGCCAGGTCGATGGGGCAGCGGGTCACGCGCATGCAATCGCCTCGTCAATCGCCGCCAGCGTGGTATGTGCCAGCAGCTCCAGTTGTTCGTCATCCACGCAGTAGGGTGGCATCCAGTACAGCACGTCGCCCAGCGGACGCAGTACCACACCGTGCTTCAGCGCGGCCTTGTAGGCGTGCAGGCCCAGCCGCATGGCCGGGTCGAACGGGGTGCGCTTGTTGCCATCGCGCGACAGCTCGAACGCCACCACCATGCCGGCCTGGCGCACGTCGGCCACGTGCGGATGGTCGCTGAACGGTGCGGCCAGCGTGCCCATCACCGAGGCGATGCCGCGGTTGCGCGCGATCACATCGTCGTCGCGGAAGATGTCCAGCGTCGCCAGCGCGGCCGCGCAGGCCAGCGGGTTGCCGGTGTAGCTGTGCGAATGCAGGAAGGCGCGCTCGCGCGAGTCGTCGAGGAACGCGTCGTACAGGGCCTGCGTGGCCAGTACCGCGGCAAGCGGCAGGAAGCCGCCGGTCAGGCCTTTCGAGAGGCACATCAGGTCCGGCATCACCCCGGCCTGCTCGCAGGCGAACAGGGTGCCGGTGCGGCCGAAACCGGTGGCGATCTCGTCGGCGATCATGAATGCACCGTGCGCATCACACAGTTCGCGAACCCGCTGCAGGTACACCGGATCGTGCATGCGCATGCCGCCCGCGCACTGCAGGCGTGGCTCCAGGATCACCGCACAGATCTCGCCCGGATGCTGGTCGAACAGTGTGGCCAGGCCATCGGCGGCCTGGCGCGCGCGATCGGCGGCGCTCTGGCCGGGCTCGGCCAGGTAAGCGTCGGGCGAGGGCGCGAACAGCCCTTCGGCCAGCAGCGGCGCATAGACGCGGCGATACAGCGGGATGTCACCCAGCGCCAGCGCGCCCAGGGTCTCGCCGTGGTAGCCGTTCTCCAGTGCGATGAACCGCGTGCGCCGCGGCTCGCCACGGTTCTGGAAATACTGGAAGGCCATCTTCAGCGCCACTTCCACGCCGGCGGAGCCGTTGTCAGCGTAGAACACCTTGGCCAGCGGTTCGCGGCCAGGCTGGCGCGGGGCCAGCGCCAGCAGGCGTTCGGCCAGGGTGATGGCTGGCTCATGACCGAAGCCGGCCAGCATCACCTGTTCCAGCTGCGTGGCCTGGGCGGCGATGGCACCACCGATGCGCGGTTCGGCATGACCGAACAGGTTGGTCCACCAGCTGCTGACCGCGTCCAGGTAGCGGTTGCCGTCGTGGTCGAACAACCAGGCGCCCTGGCCGCGTGCGATCGGGACCAGTGGCAGGGTGTGCGGATGCTCGCGCATCTGCGTGCACGGGTGCCACAGCACCTTGAGGTCGCGTTGCCGCCAGTGCTCGACCAGCGGGGAGGGGGTTGGGTCTGCTAGCATTTCGGGCTCATGAACATGTTGCTGCCTGCACATTCTATCGGCCCCGGCGCAGGCGCCGGCCGCCGCGGAGATTCCGCATGAACGATGACCGTGCCGGCCGTCGCTTGCCGATCATCCATCGGATCACCGATGAGGAGAACGGTCCCTTCCAGCGCCAGCACCTGGACCTGGAGTTCTCCAACGGCGAACGCCGCCGCTTCGAGCGGCTGGTCAGCCGGGGGCATGGCGCGGTGGTGGTGGTGCCGATGCTCGACGACGAAACCGTGCTGCTGGTACGTGAATACGCCGCCGGCATGCACCGCTACGAACTGGGCCTGGTCAAGGGCCGGATCGATGCCGGCGAGACCCCCGAGCAGGCCGCCGACCGCGAACTGAAGGAAGAGGCCGGTTACGGCGCGCGCCGGGTGGATGTGCTGCGCGCGATGACCCTGGCCCCGACCTACATGAGCCACCAGTCGTGGCTGGTGGTGGCGCGCGACCTGTACCCGGAAAAGCTGGCCGGCGACGAGCCGGAAGAGCTGGAAGTCGTCCCGTGGAAGCTGGCCGAGCTGGACCAGCTGATGCTGCGCGAGGACTTCTCCGAGGGACGCTCGCTGGCAGCGCTGTTCATCGCCCGCCAGTGGCTGCAGGGAACGCGATGATCAAACTGACCACGGACCTGCGCGAGACCGCCATCGCCATTGCCCAGGAAGCCGGACAGGCCATCATGCAGGTCTATGCCGACGGCTTCGACGTGCAGATCAAGGATGACAACAGTCCGGTCACCGCAGCCGACCTGGCCGCCAACCAGGTGATCGAGCAGGGCCTGCAGCAGCTGACCCCGGATCTGCCGATCCTGTCCGAGGAATCGGCGCAGGTCCCCTGGGAACAGCGCCGCCACTGGGGCGCCTACTGGCTGGTCGATCCGCTCGATGGCACCCGTGAGTTCGTCAAGCGCAACGGCGAGTTCAGCGTCAACATCGCGCTGATCTACCAGGGCGCACCGGCCTTCGGCGTGGTGCTGGCCCCGGTGACCGGCATCGTCTGGCATGCCATGCGCGGGGAGCTGGCCTATCGCCGGCAGGGCCTGCACGACACCGTGCTGCGCACCCGCACGCCGGCCACCGCACCGCTGCGGGTTGCCGCCAGCCGCTCGCACCGCTCACCGGAAACCGAGGCGCTGCTGGCGCGCATGGGCCGCATCGAGACCATCGCGCAGGGCTCGTCGCTGAAATTCTGCCGGATCGCCGAAGGTGGCCTGGATGTCTATCCTCGTCTGGGCCCGACCTCCGAATGGGATACCGCCGCCGGCCAGTGCGTACTGCACGCCGCCGGCGGTGCGGTACTGTCGGCAGCGACCGGCAAGCCGTTCCGCTACAACCGCCGCGAGACCCTGTTGAACGGTGATTTCATTGCCCTTGGTGACACCAGCCTGCCGTGGCGCGACTGGTTATCCGACTGACCCTGGAGGCCGCATGAGCGCGCATGACACCCCCATCGCCGGCAGTGCAGCCAGCAACGAACTGGAACGCCTGCTGGCGATCATGGCGCGCCTGCGCGATCCGCAGGGCGGCTGCCCCTGGGACCTGGAACAGAACTTCGCGACCATCGCGCCGTACACCATTGAGGAAGCCTACGAGGTGGCCGATGCGATCGACCGTGGCGACCTCGATGATCTCTGCGATGAGCTGGGCGACCTGCTGCTGCAGGTGGTGTTCCATGCACGCATGGCCGAGGAGCAGGGCGCCTTTGCCTTCGCCGAGGTCGCACGCGCGATCAGCGACAAGATGCAGCGCCGCCACCCGCACGTGTTCGCCGATGTCAGCGTCGATGACGCCGACGGGGTGACGCGTAACTGGGATGCGATCAAGCGTGCCGAGCGTGCCGCCAAGGGCGAGCAGGACACCTCCGCATTGGCCGGCATCTCGCGTGGCCTGCCCGAATGGCAGCGAGCGGTGAAGCTGCAGTCGCGCGCGGCCAAGGTCGGTTTCGACTGGCCGGGCCCGTTGCCGGTGCTGGACAAGGCGGCGGAGGAACTGCAGGAGCTGCGCGAGGAGTTCGAGCGCGGCGATATTGCCGGCAACAAAGCGCGCCTGCAGGAAGAGCTGGGCGACCTGCTGTTCGTCTGCGCCAACCTGGCACGCCACGCCGATATCGATCTGGGTGCGGCGCTGCGCGGGGCCAACCACAAGTTCGAACGCCGCTTCCGTGCGATGGAAGCGCAGGCTGACGCCCAGGGTGGAGCGCTGGCGTCGATGGACCTGGATGCGCAGGAAGCACTGTGGCAGCACGCCAAGGCGGCGGAGAAGGCGTGAAGACGCTCGCGCTGTTCCTGCTGACCGCGCTGGCCGAAATTGTCGGCTGCTACCTGCCGTGGTTGTGGCTGCGCAAGGGCGGCAGCGTGTGGCTGCTGCTGCCGGCTGCCGCCAGCCTGGCCCTGTTCGCCTGGCTGCTGACCCTGCACCCGACCGCCAGTGGCCGGGTCTATGCGGCCTACGGTGGTGTCTACATCGGCACCGCGCTGTTCTGGCTGTGGCTGGTCGATGGCATCCGCCCCAGCCGCTGGGACCTGTTCGGCGCAGCCCTGTGCCTGGCCGGCATGGCGGTGATCATGTTCGGGCCGCGCACGCCCCCGGTGTAGCGTCGAGCCATGCTCGACGGCTTCCGCTTTTGTAGCGTCGAGCCAGGCTCGACGGCTTCCGCTCTTATGTAGCGTCGAGCCATGCTCGACTGCAACTGGGAGGGCCAGTCGAGCATGGCTCGCCTCTACAAAGGCAGCGCCACCGGATCATGCACTGCCTTGTCAGAATCGGCCACGCCGTCCAGGCCGCTTTCCCTCCCAGGAAGGCGCATGATGGCGGTGACCACGGCCCCCGGAGCACGCACATGCCCCGCTTCGCCAACTTCCGCGAGTTCTATCCGTTCTATCTCAGCGAGCACCGCCACCCGGTATCGCGCCGGCTGCACTTCGTCGGCAGCTGCGGCGTGCTGCTGCTGGTCGTTGCAGCGATCCTGCGCGGGCAGCCGGTGCTGTTGCTGGCCGCCCTGTTCTGCGGTTACAGCTTCGCCTGGGTCGGCCATTTCTTCTTCGAGAAGAACCGCCCGGCCACCTTCCAGCACCCGCTGTACTCGTTCATGGGCGACTGGGTGATGTTCGCCGACATCCTGCGCGGGCGCGTGCCCTGGTAGCTCCGCTGTGAATGTGGCCTTCACGCGCTATGCTGGGGCCTGGACGTCATAGATAAGGAAAGCAAGATGTTCCCGACCATGTTCTTTACCGTGGTACTGGCCTTCGTGGCCGTGGTGATCCTGTTCAAGGCAGTACGGATGGTGCCCCAGGGCTACGAGTGGACCGTCGAGCGCTTCGGGCGCTACACGCACACCATGACCCCCGGCCTGCATTTCCTGATCCCGATCGTGTACGGGGTGGGGCGCAAGGTGAACATGATGGAGCAGGTGCTGGACGTGCCCAGCCAGGAAGTGATCACCAAGGACAACGCCGCCGTGCGCGTGGACGGCGTGGTGTTCTTCCAGGTACTGGATGCCGCCAAGGCCGCCTATGAGGTGGCCAACCTGGAAGTGGCGATGATCGCCCTGGTGCAGACCAACATCCGTACCGTGATCGGTTCGATGGATCTGGATGAATCGCTCAGCCAGCGCGAGGTGATCAATGCCCAGCTGCTGAGCGTGGTCGACCATGCCACCAATCCCTGGGGCGTGAAGGTCAACCGCATCGAGATCCGTGACATCCAGCCGCCGCGCGATCTGCTGGATGCGATGGCGCGGCAGATGAAGGCCGAGCGCGAAAAGCGCGCGCAGATCCTCGAGGCAGAGGGTTCACGGCAGTCGGAGATCCTGCGCGCCGATGGCGAGAAGCAGGCCACCGTGCTGGAGGCCGAAGGCCGCCGCGAAGCCGCGTTCCGCGATGCCGAGGCGCGCGAGCGCCTGGCCGAGGCCGAAGCGATGGCGACCAAGGTGGTGTCGGCGGCGATTGCCGAGGGCGACGTGCAGGCGATCAACTACTTTGTTGCGCAGAAGTACGTGGAAGCGTTCAAGGAGCTGGCCAGTTCGCCGAACCAGAAGCTGGTGCTGATGCCGATGGAGGCCAGTGGCGTGATCGGTTCGATCGCGGGCGTGGCCGAACTGGCGAAGCAGGCGCTGGCCAGCCAGGACAACAAGGCCGCCGGCAAGCGGCCGCCGCCGCTCGGAGGCTGACATGCGCTGGGAAGTCGTCGGTTGGGGCGCGCTGGCGCTGCTGCTGTTCGCTGCCGAAGCGCTGGCGCCGGGTGCGTTCATGCTGTGGATCGGCATTGGCGCGGCGGCAGTGTTCGTACTGGTTGCGGTGTTCAGCGACATTCCACTGTTGTGGCAGGTGATCGCTTTCGTCCTGCTGAGTGTGGTCTCGATCCAGTGCTACCGGCGCTGGGGGAGGCCGCGGGCACGGCCCAGCGATGCGCCGTTGCTTAACCGCCGTGCCGAGCAGCTGGTCGGCCGGGAGGTGGTACTGCAGCAGGCCATCGTCGGTGGCCAGGGACGGGTCAGCATTGACGATGCGTCCTGGCAGGTGAGCGGTCCGGAGCTGCCTGCAGGTACGTGGGTACGGGTGGTGGCGGTGCAGGGCAGCACGCTGCTGGTCGAAGCGGTGGCCTAGGGGTTCCCAGCCAACGGCGGAGCCCCTCGTGGGTGGTCGCGGAAGGTGGTTCATGTGTCTGGGTCGGGCGGGTTGGGTTCGCGGGACACGCCGTAGACCCCGCTCCGCGGTCCGGCCCAGCCGCTGGCGGCTGCGCGTTCGGTCGCTTGCGAAGCAGTGCTTCGCAAGCAAAGCGCCCTCACCCATGGGGGCTCGATGGCGTCATCCATGGCGCCAACGGTCCCGCGAACCCAACCCGCCCGGCCCCCGACAGTTTCCGTGCGCGTCCAGCCCACGGAAAAAGAAAAAGAGCAAAGAGCAAAAGCACTCGCTCCGACCCGCCCAGGCCGAGTCAATCCAGAGCCGATGAACTCAGGCTTTGCGCTCCAGCTGTAGAAAGCGGCGCCGGCCGCAGGCCGGCCAAACACCCCGCTGCGCTGCGGCGCGACCTGCGGGCGACCGATCTGGGATAATGGGGATTCTTGTTTCCTCTGCTGCCGGACCCGGTCATGACCCAGAAGACGCTGCTCAACGATACCCACCGCGCCCTTGGCGCCAAGATGGTCGATTTCGGGGGTTGGGACATGCCCATCCACTACGGCTCGCAGCTCGACGAGCACCACCTCGTTCGTCGCGAGTCGGGTGTGTTCGACGTCAGCCACATGACCGTGGTCGACCTGCGCGGTGACCAGGTCAAGCCGTTCCTGCGCCGCCTGCTGGCCAACTCGGTCGACAAGCTGAAGGTGACCGGCAAGGCGCTGTACTCGTGCATGCTGAATCCGCGCGGCGGCGTCATCGACGACCTGATCGTCTACTACCTGGGCGACGATTTCTTCCGCATGGTGGTCAATGCCTCCACCCGCGAGAAGGACCTGGCTTGGCTGCGCGAGCAGGCTGCACCGTTCGGCGTCACCGTCGAGCAGCGCCCGGACCTGGCCATCCTCGCCGTGCAGGGCCCGCAGGCGCGCGACATCGTCATCGGCCTGGCCCGCGAAAGCGATCGCGCAGCGCTGGCCAAGCTGGGCCGTTTCGCCGCCCTGCAGGTGCAGTCCGATGACGGCGTCGAACTGTTTGTCGCCCGTACCGGTTACACCGGCGAAGACGGCTTCGAAATCCTGCTGCCGCAGGACGCCGTGGTCGCGTTCTGGAACCGCCTGCTGGCGGCGGGCGTGAAGCCGGCGGGCCTCGGCGCACGCGACACGCTGCGCCTGGAAGCCGGCATGAACCTGTACGGCCAGGACATGGACGAAGAGATCAGCCCGTACGAAGCGGCGCTGGCCTGGACCGTGTCGCTGGACGAAGGCCGCGACTTCATCGGCCGCGAGGTGCTGGAAGCGCAGAAGGCTGCCGGCACCGCCCGCCAGATGATCGGTCTGGTGATGGACGAGAAGGGCGTGCTGCGCCATGGTCAGGCGGTGACCACCGCCGGCGGCCAGGGCGAGATCCTGTCCGGCACCTTCTCGCCGACCCTGGCCAAGGGCATCGCCTTCGCCCGTGTACCGGCCGGTGAACTGGGCGAGGTCACCGTCGACATCCGTGGCCGGCAGGTGCCGGTGCGCGTGGTCAAGTTCCCGTTCGTGCGCGAAGGCCAGGCCCAGCCCGGCGTGCTCGCCGACGCCTGATCCGAAACTGCCGATCGTCACTGACAGCAGTGGCGGCCGGTTGGTTACACTAGCCCCGTTTTTTCCACCCCTGCATATCTCTGGAGCAGTCCCATGAGCGAGATCCCCGGCGACCTCAAGTTCCTCAAGTCCCATGAGTGGGCCCGTGTCGAAGGCAACGGCCGTGTCACCGTCGGTATTTCCGACCACGCCCAGGGCCTGCTGGGTGACCTGGTCTACGTCGAACTGCCGGAAGTCGGCGCCGACGCAAAGGCTGGCGAGCAGATCGCCGTTGTCGAGTCGGTGAAGGCCGCCTCGGACGTCTACAGCCCGATCAGCGGCAAGGTCGTCGAGGTCAACTCGGCGCTGTCCGACAAGCCGGAAACCATCAATGAAGATGCCTACGGCGAAGGCTGGATGTTCGTGGTTGAACTGACCAACGCTGAAGAGGTCAACGAACTGCTGGATCCGGACGCGTATGCCGAAGCCCTGGAAAACGACGACCACTGAGTCGTCACTTCCGGGTTCTGGAACGGCCACCTTCGGGTGGCCGTTTTTGTTTTGGCGAGTGCGTCGGACTCATGACGGCGGGTTCGCTCTGCACCCTCGGCGCGGCATCAGCCGACAGACGAACGGTGCCGATCAGCGTGCGCAGTTTTGCGCAAATCCGCGTTTCCGCCCCGCGCCGAAGCGATCGAATGTGAAAACTTTTCGCCCCCCGTTGCGGCCCCGTTGTGCTGGCGTTGGCGACGGTGCCGGTGACCATCGGCGATGCACGTGCGCTGTTGTCCGGAACATGTGCCTATCTGCGCAGAGTGCTTATTTCAAGTGTTTTTTGTTCAGAGAGCGCATCGACTTCGTCGTATGCGGCGCGCGTGCGCGCCGCTTCAATGGTCGTTGCAGGGCGCGCACGGCGGTGGCGAGGGCGGCGTCCGGGATGGCGCGGATGTGAAAATTTTTCGCGGGGGTTGTTGACAGTAAAAAAAACCGTGATTAGGTTTCGCCTCAGCAGACCTTGCCTGCCCAACCGAGTGCGCAGAATCAATCGTCCGATGCGAAGCAGCCCCTTCAAGACCACCGCGACCCTGATGACGGTGGACATGGCCCCGCTTCCCCCGGAGAAATGCAAGGCAACTCCCGTTCCGATGTCCGCTCCGCCGATCGAGGCGGGCATTGCCGCATCCGTAACGGCGCGCCTGACGCGCCGGCGGTCCCCGCACGCAGCATCCGCGGGTTTGATCCACCTGGGCGTTTCAACTCCCTATCACTGACGAGGAGCCATCCCATGGCAACCAAGAAAGCTGCGAAGAAGAAGCCCGCCGCCAAGAAAGCGGTGAAGAAGGTCGCGAAGAAGGCCGCTGCCAAGAAGGCAGTGAAGAAGGTCGCGAAGAAGGCGACCGCCAAGAAGGCAGTGAAGAAGGCTGCGAAGAAGGTCGCCAAGAAGACCACTGCGAAGAAGGCAGTGAAGAAGGCGGCGAAGAAGGTAGCCAAGAAGTCCACTGCCAAGAAGGCCGTCAAGAAGACCGCGAAGAAGGCCGTCAAGAAGGTAGCCAAGAAGGCCGCCAAGAAGACTGCCAAGAAGGCAACGGCCCGCAAGCCGGCCAAGAAGGTCGCGAAGAAGGCCACTGCCAAGAAGGCTGTCAAGAAGACCGCCAAGAAGGCAGTAAAGAAGACCGCGAAGAAGGCGACCAAGAAGGCTGCCCCGAAGAAGGCAGCGAAGAAGGTTGCCAAGCGCAAGCCGGCCGCCCGCAAGAAGAAGGCCGCTCCGGTCGCTCTGCCGGCAACCCCGGCGCCGCTGATCTAAGTACTTCCCGATAGCCGCATCCTGAAACCCCCTTCCCTGACTGCCCAGCGGGGAGGGGGTTTTTTTATGGGCCGTTTGCAGGGTCGAGCCGTGCTCGACTGCTTTTCTGACAGTCGACGCTAGCGGTGCGGCGCCGGTGGAAAGCGCTCTACCAGGAAGTCCAGGAAGCTGCGCAGGCGGGTCGAGTGGTAGCGATCGTGGGCGTAGACCACGTGCATCGGCCGACCGGTCTGGCCGAACTCAGGGAACAGCTGCACCAGGCGTCCGGTGTCGATGTCGGCAGCCAGCAGCAGTGCCGACTGCAGCACGATGCCCAGCCCGTGCAGCGCTGCCGTGCGCAGCGCTTCGCCGTTGTTGATCTGCAGCCGGCCGCCGGGCACACGCTCGAGTTCGCCAGCGTCGGCCTGCAGCCACTGTGCGAGTGCGCTCGGTTCGAAGGACAGGCACTGATGCAGGGCGAGGTCGCGCAGGCTGCGAGGCGTGCCATGCCTGGCCAGGTACGCCGGCGATGCGCACATCATCAAGCGATACGGTGCCAGCGCACGCGCCACCAGCATGCTGCTGTCGGCCAGCGTGCCGATGCGCAGCGCCGCTTCGAAACCCTCCTCGGCGAGGTCGACCACGCGGTCGCTCAGCGTGACTTCGACCCGGACATCCGGATGGCGCGCCATGTATTCGGCCAGTGCCGGTACCAGTGCGTGAGTGCCGAAGATCACCGGCGCACTGATGCGCAACGTGCCCGCCGGTGCCAGCTGCTGGTGCTGCGCCTGTGCGTCCGTTTCTTCCACCAGCCGCAGGATCTCCCGGCAGCGGGTGTAGTAGTCCTCGCCGAAGGGCGTCATGTGCTGGCGCCGGGTAGTACGGCTCAACAGCTGCATTCCCAGCCGTGCTTCCAGCGCACGCAGGTGCTTGCCGGCCATCGTCGCCGAGATATCCATCGCCGCCGCCGCAGCGCTGAGGCTGCCCTTGTCCACGATCAGCACGTAGACCTGCATGCTCTCCAGCAGATTCATCTGACACCCCGGGTGTTGAATGCTGAAACCTGCGCGGAGTTTATCAATCAGGGGTGATCAAACAGCATGTACTGCACGGGCCGGATGTACCGGCTGGCGGATTGGGAGAACATCATGGATCTGGGGCTTGAAGGGCGTACCGCGCTGGTCACCGGGGCGGGCAGTGGCATCGGTGCCGGTGTGGCCAGGCTGCTGGCGGCCCAGGGAGTACGCATTGCGATCAGCGCACGGCGTGCCGAGCCGCTGCATGCACTGGCGGCGGAGATCGAATCTGCAGGCGCGCCGGCACCGATCGTCCTGCTGGGCGACCTCACCGATGCGGAGCAGGTACGCCACATTGCGGATGCAGCCTCGGCGGCACTGACGCGTGTCGACATCCTCGTCAATGCGGCTGGAGGAGGCCGGCCGACCACGGTGGATGCGGGGGATGATGTCTGGGAGGAAGCCATGGCCTTGAACTTCTCTTCGGCACGACGCCTGACCCAGGCACTGCTGCCGGCGATGCAGGCGCAGGGCTGGGGGCGGGTGATCAACCTCAGCGGTTCAATGGAACCGCGCGCGGTGAATGCTGCCACGGCGGCGAAGGCGGCGTTGCATCTGTGGAGCAAAGGGCTGTCGTCGGCGCTGGCCTCACAGGGCATCACGGTCAATGCAATCGCGCCGGGACGCATCAACAGTGCTCAGATCCGGGACCGCCTGCATCCAACCGAGGAAAGCCGGCGTGAGTTCATCGAACGCAACATTCCGATCGGGCGTTTTGGTGATCCGGAGGAGGTGGCGCCGCTGGTGGCCTTTCTGGCCTCGCCCTTGGCCGGCTACATCACCGGCGCGGTGATTCCGGTGGATGGCGGCATGCACTACTTCGCGCATTAGCCTTCCGTTTGTAGAGTCGAGCACTGCTCGATTGCTTTGCTCTACAACTGCCAATAAAGAGGGCGACCCGCAGGCCGCCCTTCGCACACACGGTGAAGCCCGCCAACTCAGCGCGGCGAGGCCACCGCACGGTTGCTCGAAGCACCCTTGCCCTTGCGCTTGTCCTGCTGCGCCGGGCTCGCGCCTTCGGCCATCAGGTTGTCGCTGCCGAAGTCGGTGTCCACGTCCAGCCAGCGCTGCGTCGGCAGGCCGAGCGCGGAATCGAGCACCGTCGGCAGCAGGCCGCTGGGCAGGCCGCTTTCGCCGTTCCACATGATGGCGATGCCGAGATCGCGTTCCGGCACCAGCGCGACCAGGCCGCGATAGCCCTGCACGGCACCGGCATGGAACACCACATCGTGGCCGGCGTAGTCGAAGGTGCGCCAGCCCAGTGCGTAGCCGGCCGAATGCAGGCGCTCGCGGCGCCAGCCCGAACGCATTTCGCCCGGGGTGTTGATCAGGCTCGAATGCAGGGTGGCCAGCAGCGGTGCCGGCAGCACGTCCGGGCGATGGCCGGTGTGGGCCAGCAGCCACTGCGCCATGTCGCTGGCGCTGGCGTTGACGCCGGCGGCCGGGGCGACGCGGTAGTAGGTCGGCTTCGGTGTCAGCGACACCCAGCCATTGCGGCTGCGCACGTGCGGACGCGCCCAGCGCGAGCTGGCCTGGATGCCGGCCAGGCCGAGGCTGGCATCGTTCATGCCCAGCGGCTTGAAGATGCGGCGCTCGACCGACTGCTCGTAGAAGCTCCCCGAGGCGGCATAGACCACGTCGCCGATCAGGCTGAAGGCCACGTTCTGGTAGGCGTAGCAGTCGCCCGGCAGGCACTTCAGGCTGGTATTGGCCAGCTTCTGGGTGAGTGCGTAGTACTCGGCGTTGCCTTCGATGTCGCGGTCGTAGGCGTTGTACGGCAGGCCGACGCGGTGGCTGAGCACGTCGGCCACGGTCAGGCGATCGGTCGCTTCCGGAGAGTTCAGGCGGAAGCCCGGCACATAGTCGGTGACCTTGCTGTCCCAGCGCAGCGTGCCATCGTTCACCAGCAGTCCGGCCATGGTGCCGGCGAAGGCCTTGGACAGCGATGCCAGGCGGAACACGGTGTGGGCGTCGACCGGCAGCGGGTTGTTGACATCGGTAACGCCATAACCACGCGCGCTGAGTACGCGGCCACCCTGCACGATGGCCACGGCCATGCCGGGCACACGCTCGCCATAGGTGAGTTGCTGCGCCATCGATTCGATGTTGGCCACGTTGAAGCCGGCCGCCGGCAGCTGCACCTGCGGCACCAGGCCGGTGCGGTAAGCGGCGGGCTGGGTGTGGGCGACGGCGGTGGCGGCGGATTCGATGTTGGCCGGCATCGGCGGCAATGGCGGCGGGGTCTGCGCGGTGGTGGACAAGGCAACGGGCATCAACATGCCCAGCAAACCGGTGGCCGCCGAACGGATCGGACGACGCAGGCTGTTCTTTTTCATCGTGGAGACCCGTGCGCGACTGCTGATGGCGATTCTAGCGCCGCTTTTCCCTTGTGCACAAACAAAGCGAAGATGAATGCGCATCTCGTTGAAAAAGTTGGGATTTTGACGCCCCGAAAGCATGTGTCGGAACGTGTCGTCCGGGCGGGGCCGTGACACTGCGTTGCGGCCTTCTGCGAGGCTGCTGCTGGCGATGTTGCAGTGCATTGGCTAACGTACGCGCTTCACCGCCCCGGAGCCTGCCATGCCGCTGTCCAACCGCCGTCTTCTGGCGAGGGACACCGCGTGAGCGCGGTGAAGGGCAAGGGGCCGTTGCGTGGGCTGACGGCGGCACTGCGTGAGTCGCCGGCGCTGTGGTGGTCGTTCCTGTACTTCTTCTGCCTGCTCAGCGGCTACTACGTGCTGCGCCCGGTGCGGGAGGCGATGGCCGCCTCGGCCGACCTGGAAACGGTGTTCCCGCCGATGCTGATCGGCTGGTTCGCCAGTCATGGCATCGCGCTGAAGGATTTCGTCCTGCAGTTCCTGTTCTCCTGCGTGTTCGTGATCATGCTGGTGCTGCAGCCGGTGTACGGCTGGCTGGTCAGCCGCTTCCCACGGCGGGTGTTCCTGCCGGCGGTGTATGGGTTCTTCATCGTCACCCTGCTGGGTTTCTACGTACTGTTCGACAGCGGTGTGCCGGGCCGCGGCATGGCGTTCTTTTTCTGGATCACCGTCTTCAACCTGTTCGCGGTGGCGGTGTTCTGGAGCTTCATGGCCGATGTGTTTTCCAACGCGCAGGCACGAGCCTTCTACGGTTACATCGGCGCGGCCGGCACCATCGGTGCCTTTCTCGGGCCGATCATCACCGGTGCCCTGGTGCAGCGTGTGGGCATCGCCAACCTGATGCTGGTCTCGGCCGGATTCCTCGCCATCTGCCTGTTGAGCATCTGGCGACTACGGCACTGGGCGGTGCTGCGTGAGCAGGAGCAGCAGCTGGTATCCGGCGAGCAGCCGATGGGGGGCAGCGTGCTGGACGGTCTGAAACTGATCGTGCGTGAGCCGTTGCTGCGCTGGCTGGCGATCATGGTGGTGTTCGGTGTGGGCGTGGGCACCCTGCTGTACAACCAGCAGGCCAGCATCGTGCGTGCGGCGTTCAACGATGCAGGCGCTGCCACGGCCTTCTTCTCGCGTATCGACCTGGCGGTGAACGCACTGGCGCTGCTGATGCAGCTCGGCCTGACCCGCTGGCTGCTGTCGCGCCACGGTATCGCGCCGGCCCTGTTGATCCCTGGTTTTGCGATCCTGATCGGCTTTTCGGTGCTTGCCGCTTCACCCATGCCGTTGATGGTCGCAGTGGTGCAGGTGATGACCCGCGCCAGCGAGTTCGCATTGGCCAAGCCGGCACGCGAAACCATCTATACCCGCGTGGACCGGCAGTGGCGCTACAAGGCCGGTGCGGCCATCGATACCGTGGTGTACCGCGGCGCGGACCTGAGCTTTGCGTGGGTGCACAAGGGCTTGTCGTTGTTTGGTTCACACGTGGTGTTCATCGGCGGCGTGGTGGTTGCCGCGTGCATGACCGCCGCCGCATTCGATGTGCTGCGCGAAGAAAAGAAGCTGCCGCGCGACCGCTGAGCCGCGCGGGGTCGGCTCCCTCTCCCACGGAGAGGCTCTGACCCCATCACCCCACCCATCTATCCAAGGAACCGCCCATGTACTGGATCGCCCTCGCCCTGACCCTGCTGGTCGCCCTGCTGCACGTCTATTTCCTGGTGCTGGAAATGTTCCTGTGGACGCGCCCGCTGGGCCTGAAGACCTTCCGCAACACGCCAGAGAAGGCTGAGACCACGCGCGTGCTGGCGGCCAACCAGGGCCTGTACAACGGCTTTCTGGCGGCGGGCATCGTGGTGGGGCTGGTGATCGATCAGCCGGTGCTGGTGACGTTCTCGCTGGCCTGCGTGGTGGTGGCGGGGTGCTATGGCGCGTACAGCGTGAGCCGGCGCATTTTCATGATCCAGGCCGTACCGGCCATTCTGGCGCTGGTGTCGCGAGCGCTCTGACGTGGGCGCGTGCTGGCAGGCGCCGCCGCTCAGCGGCTGATGGCGTGCATGAAGCCCAGCCACATTGGCACGGCATGCAGCGCCGCACCCAGCACGAACAGGCCCGTCAGCAGGTGTACGCGCCAGTCGTTGATGCGCAGGAAGACGAATTGTTCAAGCGCGCGGCCCACCCAGAACACCGCCATGAAACCCAGCAGGACCAACCCCAGACGAGTGCCGACCAGGTCCGGGGCAAAGATCAGCGCGATCAGCCCCATTCCCAGGAACACATAGATCACGCGCAGATTGAGGATCTGCATGATCGCGCGGTTGACCGTGCCGAGCTGGGCGAGCTCGCGTTTCCAGCCGAACAGCCGCCAGAACGCCAGATGGAAGGCGGCAAACCCCAGGCTGTGAATGCCTGCCAGGCGCACAAGCAGTTCAGCGGTCGTCATGGTTGATCAGCCTGTGCGCGGAGGGCGCGGCGATACCCACATTGCGATGGTCGCATGGAACACCTCGGTCCCTGCCGCATCGGTCACGCTGACCTTCACGGGCAGGTCGTAGCCGTCCGCAGCACTGACGATGGACAACATTGGCGTCGCCACGGCCTTCAACGTGCCCAAGGCCTTGGCCTGGTATTTCACTTCCATGCCCTTGGGGATCCAGCGCATCTCTGCCGGCAGGCTGGCGTCCACCATCACCCCGCCGACCAGCTCGGCCAGGTTGCACATCGCGATCGCATGTACCGTGCCGATGTGGTTGTTGATGCGGCGGTGCTGGCGGATCACGCCTTCGCAGCGGCCTGGCTCCAGTGCGGTGATGGTGGGCGCGATGCTGGCGAAGTAGGGCGCCTTGAAGCACACCGCGCGTGAGAACAGCCAGTTGCCGGCAGGCCAGCGCTGCAGGCGGTGGTAAAGCGAGAGCAGGGGCGTGGACATGGTTGACGTTCCGGTCGGCGGATAAAGCGACGGCGGGCCAAGGCCCGCCGTCGTGGCAACGCGTGTCGCGGGCGATCAGGCCGCCTGCGAATGCGGGTCCTTGTGCTGGCGGTCGTAGTAGCTGGCCGCGCGCAGTTCGTGGGTGTCGAAGTCGTCCACGGTGATGGTGTCCAGGGTCAGCGTACGCAGTTCTTCCAGCAGGCTGCGCTCGTCCTGGGTGATCACGCCTTCGGCCACGGCCTCGTCCAACTGGCTCTTGAAGTCCAGCGCTTCGATGCCCTTGCTCTTCAGCGCCTTCAGGAACTTGCGCTCCACCGGCTCGGCCATGATCGCCTTGCTCAGGTAGCTGTTGATACGGCCGCCCGGGTTGTTCTCGCACGGGGTCAGGAACACGCCGCTGGCCAGACGGTCGCGGGCTTCGTTCGGTGCCATCAGCAGAGCGGCAACACGGCGGCTCAGGCGGTCGCCGGGGGCCTCGGCACGACGGCCCAGCGGGAAGATCAACGCCCACATCAGCCAACCGATCGGACGGATCGGGAAGTTGCGCAGCGCGGCCGACAGCGATTCTTCGATCTTGTGCACGCTGTCATGGAAGGCCCAGGCCAGCAGCGGCTGGTCGGCCTGCGGTGCGCCTTCGTCGTGGTAGCGCTTGAGCATCGCGCTGGTCATGTAGACGTGGCTCAGCACATCGCCCAGGCGGCCGGACAGCGATTCCTTGAACTTCAGCTTGCCGCCGAGGGTCATCATCGAGATGTCGGCCATCAGCGCCAGGTTGGCCGAGTAACGGTCCAGCTTGCGGAAGTAGCGGCGGGTGTAGGCGTCACCCGGGGCAGCACCGAAGCGTGCACCGGTCAGGCCGAACCAGAACGAACGCACGGCATTGGAGAGGCCATAGCGGATGTGGCCGAACAGGCTGCGATCGAACTCCTGCAGACCGGCACGGGTATCCGGATCCTGCGCAGCCTTCATTTCCTTCAGCACCCACGGGTGGCAGAGGATCGCACCCTGGCCGAAGATCAGCAGGCTGCGGGTCATGATGTTGGCGCCTTCCACGGTGATCGCGATCGGCGCGGCCTGCCAGCTGCGGCCGGCGAAGTTGCGCGGCCCCAGGATGATGCCCTTGCCGCCGATCACGTCCATCATGTCCGAGATCACTTCGCGGCTCATGTTGGTGCAGTGGTACTTGGCGATCGCCGACGGCACCGACGGCACGTCACCACGGTCAACCGCCGCCGCAGTGGCCTGCGACAGTGCGCTGATCTTGTACGCCTTGCCGCCGATGCGGGCCAGCGCTTCTTCCACGCCTTCGAAGCGGCCGACCGACAGGCCGAACTGCTTGCGGATGCGCGCATAGGCGCCGGTCACCGCGGCACCGGCCTTGGCACCACCACTGGCGGTGGACGGCAGGGTGATCGAGCGGCCCACGGCCAGGCACTCGTTGAGCATGTTCCAGCCCTTGCCGGCCATGGCAGCGCCACCGATCAGCTGGGTCAGCGGAATGAACACGTCCTTGCCGCGGATCGGACCGTTCTGGAACGTCGAGTTCAGCGGGAAGTGGCGACGGCCGATTTCAACGCCGGCGGTGTCGCGCGGCAGCAGGCCCAGGGTGATGCCGATGTCGCGGGTATCGCCGATCAGGCCATCCGGATCGTACATGCGGAAGGCCAGGCCGATCAGCGAAGCGACCGGGGCCAGGGTGATGTAGCGCTTGTCGAAGGTCAGCTTGACGCCGAGCACCTGCTCGCCGTTCCACTCGCCCTTGCAGACGATGCCGTAGTCCGGAATCGAGGTGGCGTCGGAGCCGGCGAACGGACCGGTCAGGCCGAAGCACGGCACTTCGCGGCCATCGGCCAAGCGCGGCAGATACTGGTCCTTCTGTTCCTGGGTGCCGTAATGCACCAGTAGTTCACCCGGGCCCAGCGAGTTGGGCACGCCGACGGTGGAGCTGACCACCGAAGACACCGACGCCAGCTTCTGGATCACCTTGTGGTGGGCCAGCGCAGAGAAGCCCAGGCCGCCGTACTCCTTCGGGATGATCATGCCGAAGAACTTGTTCTTCTTGATGAAGGCCCACAGTTCCGGCGGCAGGTCGGCGTGGACGTGGGTGATTTCCCAGTCGTTGACCATGGCGCACAGCTCTTCCACCGGGCCATCGAGGAAGGCCTGTTCTTCGGCGGTCAGCTGCGGCTTGGGATAGTTGAGCAGGATGTTCCAGTCCGGATCACCGGTGAACAGTTCACCCTCGAAACCGACCGAGCCGGTTTCCAGCGCGATGCGCTCGGTCTGCGACAGTGGCGGCAGCACCTTGCGGAACACCTTCATCATCGGGCCGGTCAGCAGCGGCTTGCGGATGAACGGCAGCAGCAGCGGCACGGCGATGACGGCCAATACAGCGGCTGCGACGATCGTGGCGGTCTGGTTGACGTAGGGAATGAACCAGCAGGCGGCCAGCAGGGCCACGCTGATCAGCGTCCAGGTAACCAGCCGCATGCGGTGGTAGGCGACGAACGCGCCTGCCAGCAGCAGGGCGAGGAAGGGAAGAACGATGCTCATGAGCGTGCTCCGGTGACGTGCTCGTTTGTGGCGGACGAAGCCGCAGCGTCTGCTGCGGGCAACACGTCCAGATAGTCCAACACAGTAGCGGTAAAGGCGTCGTTGTCATCGCCGGCGACCATGTGCGTGGCCTGCGGCAGCTGTACATGACGCGCGTGCGGCGCCAACGCCAGGAATTCGGCCACGGTCTGCGGCGTGACCAGGTCGCTGCGACCGCCGCTGACCAGCAGCAGCGGGCACTTCACCTGGCGCGCGGCTTCGGCCAGTGCGTCCTGGTGCTGTTCGCTGTCGCGGGCCAGTTCGACCACCAGGCGCGGATCCCAGTGCCAGCGCCAGCGGCCGTGACCGTCTTCGCGCAGCAGCGCGCGCAGCGACTGCTCGGATTTGCGCGGACGGTGCGGCATGTAGGCCGAGATCACGTCGGCGGCCTGGCTCAGCGAGGCGAAGCCGTCGGGATGGGCGGTCATGAAGGCGAGGATGCGCTCGACACCGGCGGTATCCCAGCGCGGGGTGATGTCGACCAGCACCATCGCCGAGAACAGGCCCGGCCAGCGCGACTCGGCCAGCAGGCCGAACAGGCCCCCCATCGAGGCCGCAACCAGCACCGGCGGGCGCGGCTGTTCACCGGCCAGCACGATCAGGTCATCGGCGAACTGTTCGCCGTGATAGGGCAGGTCGACGGCATTCCAATCCGAATCGCCGTGACCACGTGCGTCATAAGCCAGCGTCTGCAGGCCGGCTGCAGACAGGGCACGCGCGGTGGCATTCCAGGCGTGACGGGTCTGGCCGAAACCGTGCGCGAACAGCACCCGGCCACGACGACCGTGGTCGCTGGCAGTGGCGGCGAGGCGGGCACCATGGGCCGCCTCCAGGTGCAGGTCATGGAACGCAGCGGGAGTAGGGGACGTAACCATACTTGCTAGTATGGATCGCTTGTGAGGGAAGTCAATACTGCATCGTATGGTGCGGTGCGGCAGCCCTGCAGGAGGGCCCTTTGACGGTTTCGCCCGCAACGGCGTACTGCAACGAACCCCGGCGTATGGTTAAATCAGCCCATGAATCAACCTGACGCTTCCGCCGGCGAACCGCGCGCCGGCCGCAACAGCCGCCTGAGTGCCGAAGACTGGGCCCAGGCGGCCCTCGACCTGATTGCTGAACAAGGCGTAGGCGCCGTTGCGGTGGAACCGCTGGCGCGGCGCCTCGGCGTGACCAAGGGCAGTTTCTATTGGCATTTCCCCTCGCGTGACGCCTTGCTGCAGGCCGCGCTGGAACGCTGGGAACTGTTCGAACAGGAACAGGTGTTCGGCAGCCTGGAAGACGTACCGGACCCGCGCGTGCGCCTGCGCCAGCTGTTCCAGATGGTGGCGCATGAAGTGCAGCCGCACATCATCTACAGCGAGCTGCTGAAGGCACTGGACCATCCGATGGTGCGTCCGGTGATCGACCGCGTGTCGCAGCGCCGCCTCGACTATCTGATCGCCTCGTTCCGCCAGGCAGGGCTCAGCTCGACCGATGCGCGCCACCGCGCACGCCTGGCCTACGCGGCCTATGTCGGCTTCCTCCAGCTGTCGCTGCAGCTGCAGC
This sequence comes from Stenotrophomonas sp. FR024, assembly GCF_047500745.2. Classification (NCBI taxonomy): domain Bacteria; kingdom Pseudomonadati; phylum Pseudomonadota; class Gammaproteobacteria; order Lysobacterales; family Lysobacteraceae; genus Stenotrophomonas; species Stenotrophomonas sp. FR024. The sequence goes on along the minus strand of NZ_JAXAXM020000010.1, from coordinate 151,242 downwards.
AGCCCAAGCAGGCGCGCGAGGATTTCGAGGCCTATGTCGAGCATCTCATCGAGACGCTGATTCCGAACGGTTGAGCGTCGTTGCTGCGTTGAATGCAGAAAGGCCGCGGCAATGCCGCGGCCTTTTCCGTTGGTGCTGCCGCAATCTGGCAGGCATAAAGAAACAACGGCCCCTTGCGGGGCCGTTGCTGCATCAGCTGATCAGTGGATCGATCAGAACTTCTGCTTGTACTGCATGTACATGTAGCGGCCCGGCAAGTCGTACTGCGGGTCGAACATGTTGTACGAGGTGTAGTACGAAACCGGCGGGCTCTTGTCCCACGCGTTGTTCAGGCCGACCATGATGGTGCCCTTCCACGGCGTGTTGTAGCGGAACTGGATGTCGTGGTAGGTCGTGGCACCAATGTGGTTCGTTCCCTTCGCGCCATCAGAGCAGTATGCGAAGGTTTCCGGTTCCTTGACTGGATCAAACGGGCACGGTTCGGTCATGCCGGACTTGTAACGAATGCCGTAGTTGACCCCGAAGTCCCCGTAGGACCAGTCCACATACAGATTGGAACGGATGCGCCAGTACGGATCCTGGTCGAGATAGCGTCCCTGGCGACCCTCGATCGGAGCATCCTGAGTCGACTTGGTATCCCACTTGGACAGGTAGGTGCCGTCCAGAGTGATGGTGAACTGGCCGATCGAAGTTTCCGGCAACTTGTACAGGATGCCCAGATCCCAACCTTCCACCTTGTACGACGCCAGGTTCTGCAGCGGCATGTTGACGTTGGTGATGGTGTAACGTTGGTTGGTGCTGCCGTAGTTCGGGTCACGCGTGATCAGGCCGCAGTTGGCTGCCTGCTCCTGCGCGGTGCCGCCATAGCAACGATCCATGATGTCCTGGATGGCCGGACGGGTGATGGCGTCCTCGATCTTGATCTGCCACCAGTCCAGGGTCACGTTCAGACCCTGCACGAAGCTCGGGCTCCACACCAGGCCCAGCGTCTTGCTGGTCGAGGTTTCCGGCTTCAGGTTCGGGTTGGCCTGCCAGGTGAACGGCTCAGGAGTCTGCTTCGCACCACTACCAGCGCCCGGCTGAACGAAGCCGATCGGCACGCCCTCTGCCGCACATTGTGCCGCGATAGCGCCGGTACGGCGACCAGACGTTGAGGAGCACGGATCGATGTAGCTCTCGAACGAGTCAGCATCACCGCGATACAGGTTGTTGATGCTCGGGGCGCGGAAGCCTTCCGAGTAGTTACCACGCACCATCAGGTCGTCGATCGGCTTCCAGCGGAAACCGAACTTGTTGTTGGTGGTGTTGCCGAAGTTGCTGTACTTCGAGTAGCGGGTTGCCGCGCTGAAGTCGAGCAGCTTGGCGCCCGGCAGGTCAGCCAGCACCGGGATCGACAGTTCCAGGAAGAACTCGTCCAGGTCATAGCTACCCTTGGTGGGCGATGCTCCGTTGCCGGTGCTCAGGCCAGAGGCGATGAAGGCGTCCGGATCGAACTGACCGGTTTCCTTGCGATATTCGTAACCAGCTGCGAAGCCCAATGCACCCGCCGGCAGCTGCACGATTTCGCCGGAGATGTTGGCGTAATAACCCTTGGACACCAGGCTGGCGGAGTCATGCGCGGTGAACGAGGTGTAATCCAGTGCCTCCTGCGAGATCGAACCCATCCCACCCAGCGGATTGATCGGGGCGCAGCCCGGAATGATTGCGCCAGCGGAGTTGAGGCACACTGCCTTGCCATCGCGGATCGCCGAGGGACCATATGCCTCGGCCAGACGCTGCTTGTTGAACAGACCGTAGGTCAGATCGTTCTGGTCGGTCTTGTCGTAGCGGTAGCCGACATCCCAGTCGAAATTACGGTCGGCGAATTCGAAGAAGCCCTCGAAACCACCGTAGAAGTGCCAGTTCTTGACGTTCTGGTTGAACGAACGTCCACCGGTTTCGTTGAAGCGGCGCGCGACGCCAGTCAGGTCAACGCCGTACGGATTGTACATGCTGCCCGCGCTGAGGCGCTGGCCGGTGACCGGCATGGCAGCCAGCAGCTGTTCTGACTTGCGTTCGTTGTACATCGCCTCGGTGCGGAAGGTGATGTTGTCGGTAACGTTGTAAGAACCCACCGCGAACAGCGAGGTGCGCTCGTTGGGGGTCAGCAGGTAGTTGTCCGGCGCGGTGTTGTAGCCGTGAACATTGGGATCGAACGGCGTTTCCACGCCGTTGAGGATGATGTAACGCTCGTCGTTACGCAGATACGAACCCGGAATACCGGTGCTGCTCTGGCCGCTGAAGAACGGCGGGCCACCGGCGGAGATCTTGCGATCGCCGGCCATCACGGCCTTTTCGTTGACGTAGGAGACGCCCAGCACCAGCGAAGCGCGGTCAGTGGTGGTGCCCAGAGTGAAGTCGGCCGCTTCGCGGTCGCCGTCACCGGCGCTGTACTGGCCCTTGTAGAAGTTGGCTTCCGCGCCATCGAAGTTCTGCTTGGTGATGATGTTCACCACGCCGGCGATCGCGTCCGAACCGTAGATGGTCGATGCGCCGTCCTTCAGGATGTCGATGCGCTCGATCATCGCGGTCGGGATGGTGTTCAGGTCGACGCTGCCATCCAGGCCGGTGGTCCAGCGACGGCCATTGACCAGTACCAGGGTGCGCTCGGAACCCAGGTTGCGCAGGCTGACGCCGGCCGAACCGTCACCGCCGTTGTTGTAGGTACGGTTCAGGGCGGCACCGTTGGCGGCAACGCGCTGCAGGATGTCGGCGACCGAAGTCACGCCCTGCTTGTCGATGTCGGCGCGGGTCAGGCTCAGGACCGGCTGCGAGGTTTCGATGTCGGTGCTCTTGATGCGCGAACCGGTGACCGAGATGCGGTCAAGGTTGGTCGCTTCCTGGGCCTGGGCAGTGGCAGTGGACGCCACACCGGCAACGAGCGCGACCAGAACGGCATCGCGCAGCTTGTTGGACTGGAAATTCATTGGCTCTCTCTCTCCAAGAAATCTTGGCTGGGTTAATGCCCGGCGGGGGAGCGAAAAGCGCTCCCAAATCGCGAGGCTGAGCCGATAGTAGCGGGCGTTCGCCAAGAATTAAAGCTGCGTTAATCAAGTCTATGATTTTGGTGAAAATGAAAATTGATGCACGAAATCAAGGGGTTGAATCGCAGGTGACATCACTCTGTCTCGTTTGTTAGCGCAAAGTGACGAAAAAAGTTTCCGTTGATGTGTATCGCAGTGTGTCGACGTGAATTGCGCGGTATCCAATTCGTCGAAAAGCGCTCTGCGTGTATCACGAACGCGCATACGCAACGGGCGCCTTTCGGCGCCCGGGAGAAGTCACTGCAGGAAGACCCAGGAGGTGGGGTCAGAGATCCTGTTCGTAACGCACATACGGCACGGTGCCGTCGTCATTGCTTTCATTGCGCGGGGAGAACGGATTCTTGCCGCGGCTGATCACGTTCTCGGCGCCAACGGTAAGTTGGCCAGACCACGGGGTACGCCAGGTCAGGCCGATGCCCAGGCCCTCCCACTTGCCGGGCTTGCCCGGCACGTCGATCACGCGGCCGATGATGCTGCCGGTGAAGTTGCCGTAGCCGGCGCCGATGCTCAGGCTCTTGCTGTCCCAGCGGTCGACGATGGACGGTGCGGCATCGGCCAGCGGTACCAGGCGGGCCTTGGCGTAGGTACCGGCGATCGAGACAAAACCCTCGCGGCCGATGTTCTTCTGCGCGAATACGGTCAGGTCGTTCTGCTCGGCGCGCAGCGAGGGGGTCTTGTTCGGGCCGGACAGCCACGCCGGCAGCGTTTCACGGCCGGTGCCGGCGGTGATGCCGAGACGGCTGCTGCCGCGGTTCAGCGCAGCGGTACCGGTGAAGCGGCGGCTGTTGAGGTCGTCGTCGTCACCCAGGCTGGCCAGCATGCAGTGACTGGCCAGGCCGCTCATGCTGGTCCCGCTGCTGCTGTTGCAGAGCAGGCCCAGCGAATCGCCGGAGGACAGGCCGAAGGCTGCATCCAGCGAGTTACGGCCGAAGTGCCAGCGGGCGCCGGCGGCCTGTTCACCGGTGGGCTCCAGGTACAGCAGGGCCTCGACCTTGCCGCTGCCCTTGTTCCATACCGGCAGCACGGTCCGGGTGTCCTTGCTCTGCGCGTGCACGCCCGTGATCGCGCCAAGGGCGATCAGCAGGGCCAGCGGTAGACGCAGGAAGGTACGCATCGGACCAGTTCAGACAGGGACGGACAACGGAAGTTCCCGCGGAGACGGGAACTTGATCCTAGGGTGTTTATGAATTCTTAACAAGCCTTGATCCCCCCAGATGCAAGACAAGCCGTTTACTGAAGCCGTTCAGGCGCCGGTACAGTCCCCTCGGCACCGTGGAACAGTATGCCGAACTCCGTCAAAGGAAAGTGATACTCCCGCCCGCAGAATTCGCAACGGACCTCGACGGCGCCGGTGTCTGCGGCTGCGGCACGGGCCTCGTCCTCGCCCAGCGACTGCAGCATCGACGCGACCCGCTCGCGGGAACAGGAGCAGGCGAAGGACAGCGGCTTGCCGCCCATCAGTTCCGGCTTCTCTTCGTGGAACAGGCGGTGCAGCAGCTGCTCGGCCGGGGTCGCCAGCAGCTCGGCTTTGCCCAGGGTCTCGAACAGGGCGCTGGCACGCGCCCAGCCGTCTTCGTCACCCTCGTCACCCGGCAGCTTCTGCAGCAGCAGGCCGGCGGCGCCGTTGCGGTCGGCGGCCAGCAGCAGGCGGGTCGGCAGTTGTTCGGACTGGCGGAAGTAGTCCTCGAAGGCCTCGTCCAGCTCCGGTGCGGTCAGCGCGACCAGGCTCTGGTAGCGCTGCGGCTCGCGCGGGTCCAGGCCCGGGTTCTCGATGGTGATCGCGAGCAGGGCGTCATCACCCAGGCTGGACAGGTCGCGCGGCGCATCGGCGCCGTCGCTGAGCTGGGCGATGCCGCGCAGGGTACCGGCGGCGGTGCACTCGGCAAACAGGGTGCGCAGCGCGGTGCTGCTGCGCAGCTGGATCGAAAGGCGGCCATCGATCTTGGTGTGGCCGGTGAACAGCGCCGAGGCCACGCAGGCCTCGCCGAGCAGTTCGGCGGCGGTATCCGGGTACTCGGCGTGGGACAGGATCTCCTGCCAGGTAGCCTGCAGGCGCACGTGGACGCCACGGACGCCAGCGTCGGGAAGCAGGAAGCGGATCAGGGAATCGGGGTTGGCGGTCATCGGCTCACATCGCGCGTAAACGAGGGCGGTTGCCGGATAATGCGCCGACAACCGGATAGAAGAAGGATGCACCAGTAATGGGGGCAGGGGGAGAGCAGCACAAGGTGGAGGCCATCGCGGAAGTCCCGCGCCGCAGGCGCTGGCGCTGGAAACGGCTGCTCTGGCTGCCGCTGCTGCTGGCCGCTTTCAGCTGCCTGCAGGTACTGGTGCTGCGGTTCATCGACCCGCCGGTATCCACGGTCATGCTGTGGCGCTATGGCGAGGCATTGGGGGAGGCCGACTGGTCCTATCGCCTGCATTACCAGTGGTGCGACCTGGACCAGATGGCAGCGAGCCTGCCGATCTCACTGGTGGCCGCGGAGGACCAGCGCTTCCCCGACCACAATGGCTTCGACCTGCAGGCCATCGAGAAGGCCCGCGACCACAACGCCAAGGGCGGACGCCTGCGGGGGGCCAGCACGATCAGCCAGCAGGTCGCCAAGAATCTGTTCCTCTGGCAGGGCCGCAGCTGGGTACGCAAAGGCCTGGAAGTCTGGTACACGGTGCTGATCGAAGCACTGTGGCCGAAGGAGCGCATCCTGGAGATGTACGCCAACATCGCCGAGTTCGGCGATGGCGTGTATGGCGCGCAGGCAGCGGCGCAGACGTTCTGGGGCAAGGATGCGGCCAGGTTGACCCCGGCCGAGAGCGCGCGGTTGGCGGCGGTGCTGCCGGCACCGCGGCGCTACAACGCGGCGGCACCGGGGCCGTATGTGCAGCGGCGTGCGGCATGGATCCAGCGCCAGGCCCGGCAGCTGGGCGGCGCGGCTTACCTGTCGGAAGACTGAGGACACCTGCCCTCGGGGCGGCAGGCCATGCACCTGCAGGCAACGTACAATCCGGGCATGAACCGCGAACGCCTTACTTTCGTCATCGCCGCCTACAACGAGGAGCAGGCGCTGCCGTGCCTGCATCCCCGCCTGTGTGCGGTGCTGGACGGAATGCCCGACATCGATGGCCACATCCTGTATGTGGACGATGGCAGCCACGACGGTACCTGGCAGGTGATCGCAGGATTGGCGCAGGACGACGCGCGCGTATCGGCGTTGAAGCTGTCGCGCAATTTCGGCAAGGAGGCCGCGCTGACTGCCGGCCTGGATCTGGTGCGCGACGGCGCGGCGATGATCCTGGATGCCGATGGCCAGGACCCGCCGGAACTGGTGCCGCAGTTCGTTGCGCGCTGGCGCGAGGGCCATGACAACGTCTATGGCACGCGCATGGCCCGCGATGGCGAAGCCTGGATCAAGCGCGCCACGGCGGCGGCGTTCTATCGGGTGATCGGTCGCCTGTCACGCACGCCGATCCCTGCCGACACCGGTGACTTCCGCCTGTTGTCGCCACGCGCGCTGAGTGCGCTGCGCGAGATGCGTGAACGCCACCGCTTCATGAAGGGCCTTTTCAGCTGGGTCGGATTCAAGCGTATTGCTGTGCCCTACCACCGTCACGCGCGGGTGGCCGGATCCAGCAAGTTCAGCCTGTGGCGGCTGTGGAATTTCGCCTTGGAGGGCATCACCGGGTTCTCGACCGTTCCCCTGCGGGCGGCGACCTACATGGGCCTGGCAACGGCGGCGGTGGCCTTCGTATTCGGCGTGTGGGTGATTGCCAAGGCGGCCCTGTACGGTGACCGGGTGGCGGGTTGGCCGACGATGATGGCGGTGATCCTGTTCCTGGGCGGGGTGCAGTTGATCGCGCTGGGCCTGATCGGCGAGTACCTGGGACGGCTGTACGAGGAATCCAAGCAGCGCCCGTTGTACCTGGTTGACGCCTGGCTAGCATCCGCCGTGGCAGACTCGGCCCTGCAACCCACCCTCGGAGGGCAGGCAGATGACCACGGTACGGCAACTGTTGGACGGCAAGTCTCCTGAAGTACATGCGGTCGCGCCGGATGCGGCGGTGATCGATGCGATCCGGTTGATGGCGGAAAAGGGCATTGGCGCGGTGCTGGTGATGGACGGTCCGCGGCTGGTCGGGATCCTTTCGGAGCGCGACTACGCGCGCAAGATCGTGCTGCGTGATCGTTCGTCGCGGGATACGGCGGTGGCCGAGATCATGACGGCGAAGGTGGTGACGGTCTCGCCGGGCGAGCAGGTGGAGCACTGCCTGCAGCTGGTGACCGACTACCGCATCCGCCACCTGCCAGTGGTGGAGGGGGCACAGGTGCTGGGGGTGATTTCCATCGGCGACCTGGTGAAGTCGGTGATCGATGCGCAGCGGCGCGAGCTGGATCAGCTGCAGCAGTACATCGTGGCAGGGTGAGTTGTTCGCTGGCGGGCCTGCGGCCCGCCGGCCCGCTTTTCGAAGCTCAAAGCCAAAGCCAAAGCCAAAGCCAAAGCCAAAGCCAAAGCCAAAGCCAAAGCAGCGCCTTCCTGCTACGTCGGAGGGCGGAGGGCATGGTCGTGCAGGACACGCCGTAAACCCATCCATGGGGGCTCGTTGGCGCCATCCATGGCGCCAACGGTCCTGCACGCCCATGCCCTCCGCCCTTGGACACGTTCCTGCGAGCGCGGTGCATACATGCGCGGTGGCTCGCCTTTGGTAGCTGCCAACCTTGGTTGGCAACAGCTTTTGAATTTGCTTTCTTCTTTTGACTTTGAATTTCGCTCTCGTTCCGCGCGCGCAGGAACCTGTCCGGAGCCGGAGCAAGGCGGCAGGCAGGACCGTGAGGCGCATGGATGCGCCGACCGAGCCTTATCTGATCGGAATCTGGCAGCGTAGGCGTCGAGAGCCGGCGTGGGCCGCCGTGCGAGCCTAGATCTCGACGGTCCGTAACCAGGATCGCGACGATCGCCATGTAGCTTGGCGCCCACGCCGGAATCTCCCTTGATCCGCCCGAACAGTTGCTGGAGCGACCACTCGAAGCGATAAGACTGGGCAAGCGGGGGAGCTCTCGACCCTTCCAGACTATACGGAGTCAGGTGATGAACGGGATCGGGATTGATGTCAGCAAGCGTCAGCTGGATATCGGTACGACGGACGGAGAAACCCTGCAGGTCAGCAACAACCGCTCCGGGTTTTCTGAGCTGGATGTTTGGCTGAAGAAGCGTCCGACCCGCCAGATCGTGCTTGAAGCCACGGGTGGCTATGAGCAGCCGGTGCTGGATTTCCTGCACAAGGCCGGTCATCCGGTGGCCCGTGCCAATGCCTTGCGCGCCCGGAAACTGGCTCAGGGGTTGGGTCAGATTGCCAAAACCGACCGTTTGGATGCCTACGCGTTGGCGCAGATGGCCGCCCTGGTGAAGCTGCCTCCCTATCAGCCGCTGCAGTCTTGGCAGCAGAAGATGCGGGAGTTCGTTCGGGCACGTCGGCAGGCGATGGACGCCCTGACCATCGCGCGGCAGCAGCAGGAAATGGTGCTTGATCGTGAACTGCGCCGACTACTGCAGGGCAACATCACCCGCCTACAAACGTTGGTTGAGCGTCTGGGCAAGCAGATCGTCGAGCAGGTTGGTCAGCAGCCTCAACTGAAGATGCTGAAGTCGATGAAGGGCGTAGGGCCTGTGCTGCAGGCAGTTCTAGCCAGCTATCTGCCAGAGCTTGGCAGGATCACTGGCAAGCGCATCGCCAGCCTGGTCGGGGTAGCCCCGATGTCCCACGACAGCGGCACGATGAGAGGAAAACGAAGCATCCACGGTGGAAGAGCCGAAATCCGGCAAGTGCTCTACATGGCGGCAATGTCGGCCATGCGGCATGAACCTCGGCTGCGCGATTTTTACCAGTCGCTACGAGCCCGCGGCAAGGAAGGCAAGGTGGCCATCGTGGCAGTGATGCGGAAGATGCTGGTCATCCTCAACGCCCGTGTGCGCGACGCTGAAAGCGGGCTAGTCCCCGCCTGAGGCGAGCCAGGGTGAAAGACCAAAGGCTGCCGGCCAGCGGCCGGCACTACCGTGCCCGTTTACCTGACGGGCCTGAGACTCTCCAGCAACACAGTTGCTACAGGGACGTATTTACGGCGTGTCCTGCCTGTCGCCTTGCTCCGGCTCTACGCGCGGGAAAAGAGGCGCCGCGAACAACGCTGTAAACCTACTTCGCATATTGCCCACCGCAGTCGGCATCCTTCCCCGGCCCCAGTTCGATGGTCGCCAGCAATGCCGCTGGCGGCGCGATGCTGCCCAGCGCCAGGGCCACCGCGCCACGAATCCCCAACGCCTTGAAGTCCGGGCGGAACGACGGGTCCTTGAACGTGCCACTGATGTGCAGTGGAGAGCGCAGTACCAGGATGCTCTTGTCCTTCGGGCGCGGTTTCAGCAGCAGGTCCAGGGTCTCGTCGCGCAGGCTGACCGTGCCTTCGCCGATGAGGATCGTATCGGTGGTGTCCACCGCCAGCGCCTGGCTGGTCATCAGGCCGTCGCGCACGCCGAAGTCGGCGAAGGCGCAGCGCAGGGGAATCTGTTTGTCGCCGGTCACCAGGAATTTCAGCGATTCGGTGATGTCCAGCCCTGCCAGTTCCATCACCAGGTTGCCGACATGGCCGCGGCCCATCGCCAGGCCGACCTTGCCACTGCTGCTGCCGAGCATCGCGGCGATCGAGTTGCCGCGGCCGCTCAGGTCCACCTCGCCGCCGATGCCGCCCTTGGCCTGCTCGGCCAGTTTCGCGTCCGGAAACAGCTGGCCGAGCTGCACACCGCGCACACTGGCCTTCAGGGCGGTGCTGATCTGCGGACGGCGCGCGTCCATGCGGATCGTGCTGCGGATATCGCCTCCGGCCACGCCGAAGTTCAGCGGGTCCAGCCGCAGTACGCCGTCATCCAGCAACAGGTGCGCGTCCATGTCGTCCAGCGGCAGCGATGGCGCGTTGATGCGGTGGGCCTTCCAGCGCACGTCGGCATCCATCGCGCGCAGCTTGCCGAGGTTGTAGGGCGTGTCGGGCAGCACGCGTGCGCGGGCGGCAACCCGTGCGGCCTCGGCCTTCTGTTCGGCGTTGGCGGTTTCGCCGCCGCCGGTTTTCGGTGGGGCACCGACGAAGCCGGCAAGGTCATCGAAGTCCAGGCGCTTGGATTCCAGCGTGGCGGTCAGCCGCGGCCGCGCACCGCCCACTTCGAACTGCAGATTGCCGCCGAGGTCGCTGTCACCGACCTTGCCGGTGAAGGCGTCGTAGCGCCAGACGTTGTGGTCACGCTTGAGCCGGCCGTTCAACGCATAGGGCGGCGACGGCGGAATGGCAATGCCGAGCAGCGGATAGAGGTCGGCGAGGTCCTGGCCGCTGAGCGCAAACTGCAGATCGAACACGCGCAGCTGGAAGGGATTGGTCAGCGTGCCACTGGCTACCGCGTGGGTGGCGCCTGCTCGGCCATCGAGATGGATGCGGAACGGATGGTCGCTGTCGGTCAGCTCCAGCGGTGATTCCGTGCCGCCACGCAGGGTGAACGGATTGCCCTGCCAGTGTCCCTTGCCCTGTACCAGCAGCGGTGGCGCCGCATCGGCCTGTTTCGGCTGGCCGCTGCGCACGTCCACGCGGATATCGGTACGGCCGAGCGCGTCGAGGAACTGCAGGCGACCGTCATCGATGCGCAACCGTTTGAGCTGCGGGCTGGTCCCACCGGCGCTGCCACCGAGGAAATCCCAATTGCCCGGTTCGCCCTTGCGCGGGGCGGTTTCCAGCAGCACGTCCGGCCGGGTCAGGCGTACTTCGGGCAGCTGCACGCTGCCACGCAGCAGGGGCCACACCCGCACGTCGATCTCGACGCGGTCTGCGGTGGCCATATCGGGTTGCTTCGCCCAGCTGGCATTGGCGAAGGTGATCGCATCGGCGCGGATCGTACTGGTGCGGCCGAGGTCGACATCAAGGTTCCCGATGTGCAGCGCGCGGCCGGTGCGTGCCTGCACCGCACGCTCAACCGGCCCCTTGAACCAGTTCCAGTCCCACAGCGCGATCAGCAGCAGGAGTGCCGCCAGCAGGAAGATCAGGATCGTGAGCCAGCGCCGGCCTCGTGGGCCGGGGCGGCGGAGGCGCCAGCGGGTCGTGCGCTTTGCGGCAGGGGAGGCGGCAGCATTCACGCCGCCATGGTTGCCCCCTCTTCGTGGACAGGGCGCGAAGCGTCCATGTGCGTGGTGTGCACACGCCGCGTTCGAACGCTGGTTTACAGCACCTGCATGGTGACTGCGACGAAGTGGCAGACGCTGCCACCGATCACGAACAGGTGCCAGATCGCATGCGAATACGGGATCGATTCACGGTGGTAGAAGTAGGTCCCCAGCGTGTACGACAGGCCGCCGGCGAACAGCCAGGTGAGGGTGCCGCCGTCGATCGAAGCCCACATCGGCTTGATCGCCACGACCACCAGCCAGCCCATGGCGATGTAGATCACCGTTGAGAGCACCTTGAAGCGGCCAGTGTAGAACAGCTTGAACACCACGCCGCCCAGCGCCAGCGCCCAGATCGCGGTGAACAGGCCCCAGCCCCACGGACCACGCAGGCCGATCAGGGTGAACGGGGTATAGGTGCCCGCGATCAGCACGTAGATCGCGCAGTGGTCGAACACCTTCAAGCGGCCCTTGGCGACCGGATGCTGGATGGCGTGATACAGGGTGGAGGCGGTGTACAGCAGCAACAGCGCGATACCGAATACGATCGCACTGGCCAGCTGCCAGCCGTCGCCGTAGATCGCAGCCAGGGTGATCAGCACCGCGCTGGCTGCCAGGGCGAACACCGCGCCCAGGCCATGGGTCAGGGCGCTGGCGATTTCTTCACGGATCGAAGCAATGGACGTCGTGGACATGGGCATGGGCATCGTTCACGGGGAGGGGGACCCGCGTCCCCCTATCATCGCCGCGATGGCCGCCGTGTGCACGCCCGTCACCGTATGGTGGGTGAATCCCTGCGTTGCGCCGATGAATCCGTGAGCGGTAGATCCACGCCATGCGTGGATGAACCACCCGCGACGGCCGGGGGCAGAGCCCTTTCCTTGCGGAAAGGGATCCGGCCCGCTGGCATCAGCCCACCGAAACCGTATGCGCCGCTTCGCGGGTGGCCGAGAAGCGCACGTCCGGCGAGCGTTCCTGCGCCAGCTGCAGGTTGACCCGGGTCGGTGCCAGGTAGACCAGGTGGCCGGCTGCATCCAGCGCCAGGTTCAGCGCATTCTTCTCGCGGAACTCTTCCAGCTTCTTCTCGTTGCTGCAGTGGACCCAACGCGCAGTGGTCACGCTGACCGGCTCGAAGGTGGCTTCCACGCCGTACTCGTCCTTCAGGCGGTAGGCGGCCACGTCGAACTGCAGCACGCCGACCGCACCCAGGATCAGGTCGTTGCTGGTCAGCGGGCGGAAGAACTGGGTCGCACCTTCCTCGGACAGCTGGGCCAGGCCCTTCTGCAGCTGCTTGAGCTTGAGCGGATCGCGCAGGCGGGCGCGGCGGAACAGTTCCGGGGCGAAGTTGGGGATGCCGGTGAAGGTGACTGCTTCGCCTTCGGTGAAGGTATCGCCGATGGAAATGGTGCCGTGGTTGTGGATTCCGATCACATCGCCCGGCCACGCCTCGGCGGCGATCTCGCGGTCGCTGGCCATGAAGGTCAGCGCGTTGGCCAGCTTCATTTCCTTGCCGGTGCGCACGTGGAAGGTCTTCATGCCGGCGCTGAAGCGGCCCGAGCAGACCCGCATGAACGCCACGCGGTCACGGTGCTGCGGGTCCATGTTGGCCTGGATCTTGAACACGAAGCCGGTCAGTTTGTTCTCTTCCGGGGCGATCTCGCGGCCGGTGGTGGAACGCGCCTGCGGCGACGGGGCATGTTCGACGAAGAAGTCCAGCAGCGGCTGCACACCGAAGTTGTTCACGCCGGAGCCGAAGAACACCGGGGTCTGCTTGCCCGCGCGGTAGGCGTCCAGGTCGAACGGATGGCTGGCGCCCTGCACCAGTTCCAGTTCGTCGCGCAGGTCGGCCAGCATCTGTGCACCGATCTTCTCGGCCAGGCCGGGCGCATCGATGGACGGGAAGATGGTCGAGTCCTGGCGGGTGAAGTTGCGGCCCGGTTCGTACAGGTGCACTTCGCCGGTCAGCAGGTGGACCACGCCCTTCAGGCGCTGGCCCATGCCGATCGGCCAGGTCACCGGCGCGCACTGGATGCCCAGCACGGTTTCCACTTCATCCAGCAGCTCGATCGGGTCCTTGCCCTCGCGGTCGAGCTTGTTGATGAAGGTCATGATCGGGGTGTCGCGCAGGCGGCACACTTCCATCAGCTTGATGGTGCGCTCTTCCACGCCCTTGGCCACGTCGATCACCATCAGCGCCGAGTCCACCGCGGTCAGCACGCGGTAGGTGTCTTCGCCGAAGTCGGCGTGGCCGGGGGTGTCGAGCAGGTTGACGATCTTGCCTTCGTACGGGAACTGCATCACCGAGGAGGTGACGGAGATGCCGCGCTCCTTTTCCAGCGCCATCCAGTCGGAGGTGGCGTGGCGGGCGGCCTTGCGGCCCTTGACCGAACCGGCCATCTGGATCGCGCCTCCGAACAGCAGCAGCTTTTCGGTCAGCGTGGTCTTGCCGGCGTCAGGGTGGGAGATGATGGCGAAGGTGCGGCGACGCGACGCTTCGTTGGCGACTTCGGACATGGCAGTGGCGCCCGCCCGGGGCGCTTTTCAAAGAGATAAGCGCCCGATTATACCGGCCGGGGCCGTTCAGCGCCCGATGCCGCCCTCGACCTCGCCCTGGCGGGCGAACTGCAGTTGGCCCTGCTCGGCGAAGATGCGTGCCGGCACCGAGCGCAGGCCCATGCCGCGGTTGACCTGCACCACGAAGTGCAGGTGCGGCGCGCTGCTGAAGCCGCTGTTGCCGGACAGGCCGAGCGGCTGCCCGGTCCCCACCGCCTGGCCGCGACGCACGCGCATGCCGCCGGCCTGCAGGTGGCCGTACAGCGCCATGCTGCCGTCGCTGTGCAGCACACGGATGAAGTTGGCGCGGGCACCATCACGTTCGCGGTCCTGGCCGTTGCCACGGAAGCCATCCTGGATCTGCATCACCGTGCCCTCGCGCGCGGCCAGCACCAGCGTGCCCTCCGGCAGCGCGAAGTCCACCGCGTCGCGGTTCTCCTCGTCATCGTGGCTGAACCGGCCCTGCGGCGCCTGGTCCACGCGCGGACGGGCCGCATCGAACGGCAGGCGATAGGCGACATCTTCGGCCTGTGCGGCCGGGTTGCCCGGCACCGACTGCAGGCGCAGATCCAGCGTGCGGCCATCGAGCGGGGCGGGCAGGTGGCCGACCACCAGACTGCTGTCGCCCTGGATCAGCGATTGCAGCGGCAGCCCTTCGACCGGGCGTCCGGGTGCAGCGCGCAGTTCGATCTGCAGCGGTCCTGCCAGCCCATTGTCGATCCGGGCCTGCCATTGCGTGCCGACCGGCTGCAGGCGCAGCCGGGCCATGGGGGCGGCGCCCTCGGCACTGCCAGCGTGGGTGGTTGGGGGGGCGGGGGAAACCAGTCCCCAGCCTTGGCGCCAGTCACCGGCGCTGGCCGTCGTGCTCGCCAGCAGGGACATCAGCAGGCAGATCAGGGGCAGGCGCAGCATCAGTGGTTCCAGAGGGTAGGGACCGCCGGGACTGTAGCCGATCCTGAACAGGACGACCGCGACCGCCTTCGCATAGTCACGTTGAAAATATTCATCGCTTTATCCGCATGAAGGGATTGACAGTGCCGGAAAGGGCTGGCATCGTGGCTCCACCATCGAGACCGGCAGAGGGACAGGCCCTTTGAAGCCGGGGCAGCCCGCGGATGCGAAAGCGTCTGCGTAGGTGCCAAATCCTGCGGGGACCGTGGCGTCCACCGAAAGATGGTTCGAACCATGCACCCCACGTGCATCTCGAACGCGGGCCCCGCGAAGGCTCGATGGCCGATTCCCCAACCGGATCCCGCCATGAGCTTCGCCGCCAGTACCGCGCTTCGCCCCGAACCCTTTGTCCCCGTCAGCGTGCCGGTCGAAGACCGCGTGCATGCCGAGCGCGGTGAGTTCGCCGCGGTGCTGTCGATGCGTCACGCCGGCCCCAGCCCGGTGCGCCTGCGCTATGAGTGGGTCGGCCCGGCCAATGCGCCGGTGGTGGTGCTGGCCGGTGGCATTTCCGCCCATCGCCACGTGGCGTCCAATGCACAGTTCAGCGAGAAGGGCTGGGCCGAAGACCTGGTCGGCAGCGGGCGCGCGCTGGATCCGCAGCAGCTGCGTGTACTGGCCTTCGACTTCATCGGCGCCGATGGTGCACTGGATGTGCCGATCGATACCGCCGACCAGGCCGATGCACTGGCGCTGCTGCTGGACCATCTCGGCATCCGCACGCTGAAGGCGTTCGTGGGCTACTCCTACGGGGCGCTGGTCGGCCAGCAGTTCGCGATCCGCCACCGTGCACGCGTGCGCCAGCTGGTGCTGGCCAGTGGCGCGCATCGCCCGCATCCGTATGCCGCCGCCTGGCGCGCATTGCAGCGCCGCGCGGTCGCGTTGGGCCAGCTGCAGTGCGGCGAAGACCACGGTCTGGCGTTGGCCCGGCAGTTCGCCATGCTCAGCTACCGCACCCCGGAAGAGTTCGGCGAGCGCTTCGACGCCGCACCGGAAGTGATCAATGGCCGTGTGCGCGTGGCCGCCGAAGATTATCTCGATGCGGCCGGTGCGCAGTACGTCGCGCGCACGCCGGTGACCGCTTACCTGCGCCTGTCCGAATCGATCGACCTGCACCGCGTCGACCCCACCGCGATCCTGCCGCCCACCGTAGTTGTCGCGGTGGAGGGTGACCGCCTGGTGCCGCTGGCCGACCTGGTCGGTCTGGTCGAAGGGCTGGGCCCGCGCGGCAGTCTGCGCGTGCTGCGCTCGCCCTACGGCCACGACGCCTTCCTCAAAGAAACCGATCGCATCGACGCGATCCTCGCCACCGCCTTCCGCAATTCTGGAGAGTCCGCATGAGCCTGCACGCAAACGAGCCGTCCTGTAGTCGCACCACTGCCGCCGTCCGTGCCGGCATCGATCGGGACACCGCGCATGGTGCGGTCACGCCGCCGATCGTGCTGTCGTCGAACTTCAGCTTTGAAGGCTTCGGCAACAAGCGCCAGTACGACTACACGCGCAGTGGCAACCCGACCCGTGACCTGCTCGGCGAGGCGCTGGCGGAACTGGAGGGCGGCGCCGGCGGCGTCATCACCGCCACCGGCATGGGCGCGATCAACCTGGTGCTGAACGCGCTGCTGCAGCCGGGCGACACCCTGGTGGTGCCGCACGATGCATACGGCGGCAGCTGGCGCCTGTTCAATGCGCTGGCGAAAAAGGGCCACTTCGAACTGGTCACCGCCGACCTGACCGATCCGCGCGCACTGGCGCAGGCGCTGGCCACGCAGCCGAAGCTGGTGCTGGTGGAAACCCCGTCCAACCCGCTGCTGCGCATCACCGACCTGCGCTTCGTCATCGAGGCCGCGCACAAGGCCGGTGCACTGGTGGTAGTCGACAACACCTTCCTGTCGCCGGCACTGCAGCAGCCGCTGTCGTTCGGTGCCGACCTGGTGCTGCATTCCACCACCAAGTACATCAATGGCCACAGCGATGTGGTCGGTGGGGCGGTGGTCGCGCGCGATCCGGCGCTGCACGAGCAGCTGGTGTGGTGGGGCAACGCGCTGGGCCTGACCGGCTCGCCGTTCGATGCGTTCCTGACCCTGCGCGGCCTGCGCACGCTGGATGCGCGCCTGCGCGTGCACCAGGAGAACACCGCGTCGATCGTTGCCCTGCTGGACCAGCATCCGGCGGTCGGCGCGGTGTATTACCCGGGCCTGGCCGATCACCCGGGCCACGCCATCGCCGCGCGCCAGCAAAGCGGCTTCGGCGCGATGCTGTCGTTCGAACTGGCCGACTGCGAAGGCGATGATCCACATGCCGCAGTGCGTGCCTTCGTCGATGGCCTGCGCTGCTTCACCCTGGCCGAATCGCTGGGTGGCGTCGAAAGCCTGATCGCGCACCCGGCCACCATGACCCATGCGGCGATGACCGCTGAAGCGCGCGCGGCCGCCGGCATCAGCGAAGGCCTGCTGCGCCTGTCGGTCGGCATCGAGGCCGAGCGTGACCTGCTGGCTGATCTCGGCGCAGCGCTGCAGCGCGCCGAAGCCGTGATCGATGCGGCTGCGCGCCGCAAACAGGTGGTGGATGCATGAGCGCGCTCGCCGCTGACATTCCTGCGCTGGGCGTGGGACGCCTGGCGCTGCTCGGCACCGGCACGGTGGGCTCTGCCTTCGTGCAGCGCTACCAGGCGTTGCAGGCACGCGGGTTGGAACTGCCCAGCGTGCAGTGGCTGGCCAATTCGCGCACCGCACTGGCGATCGACCGTGATCTGGCGTTGCCGCTGGAGCTGGCACGACGCGCACCGCGTGACGGTCTCAGCTCACCGCCATGGGCGAGCGCCGAAGGGCTGGAACGGGGTGACGTGGTGGTCGATGCCACTGCCAGCGAAGATGTGGCCGCACGTCACGTGCAGTGGCTGGCGCGTGGGGTGCACGTGGTCACCGCCAACAAGCTGGGCCGCGGTGCGCAGCTGGCACGTGCCACGGCCATCGCCGAGAGCTGCGCAGACAGTGGCGCACGCTATGGCGACAGCGCCACCGTCGGTGCCGGCCTGCCGTTGCTGAGCAGCCTGCGCGCGCTGGTAGCCGGTGGCGACCACATCCACGCCATCGAGGGCGTGCTGTCCGGCTCGCTGGCGTGGCTGTTCCATCGCTATGACGGCCAATCGCCGTTCTCGGCGGCGGTGCGCGAGGCGCTGGCGGCCGGTTATACCGAACCGGACCCGCGTCTGGATCTGTCCGGCGAGGACGTGCGCCGCAAGCTGCTGATCCTGGCGCGCAGCAGCGGGCTGGCGCTGGATGCTTCGCAGGTGCAGGTGGATTCACTGGTGCCTGAAGCGCTGGCAGCGCTGCCGCTGGAGGATGCGGTGGCTGCGCTCGAGCAGCTGGATGCGCCGCTGCAGGCGCGCTGGCAGCAGGCACGCGACAATGGTCGTGTGCTGCGTTTCGTCGGCCGCGTTGATGGCGAGGGTGCGCAGGTAGGCCTGCGCGAGTTGCCGGCCGATCACCCCTTGGCGCAGGGTGCAGGCACCGACAACCGCGTGGCCATCCACAGCGATCGCTATCACCGCCAGCCGTTATTGATCCAGGGGCCGGGCGCGGGCGCGGAAGTCACCGCCGCCGCGTTGCTGGATGACGTGCTGCGGATCGTCGGCTGATCGCAGCGTTCCTGTCGAGCCAAGCCCATGCTCGGCTCGACAGGAGCACGCCTGCTGGTCAGCGGGACTTCAACGCCTTCAGCAACGCGTTGTTGAACTGCTTCGGGTCCTGCACCTGTGGCGAATGGCCCAGTTCGGCGAACTCGAGCAGCGTCGCGCCGGGAATCGTCGCGGCCGCCGACTTGCCCAGCACCGGATAATTGCCCAGCGTCGCCTTCACCGCAGGCGACGCCAGGTCACGGCCGATCGCGGTGCGGTCCTTCTGGCCGATGAACAACGTGGTCGGCACCTGCAGATTCTTCAGTTCGTAGACCACCGGCTGGTTGAACACCATGTCCGATGCCAGTGCCTGGCTCCACGCAACGACCTGCTTGCCCGGGCCTTCATACATGCCCGACTGCATCCGCGCCCACGGTTCATACGCCGGCTTCCATTTGCCGTCGTAGTACACGTCCAGCTGGTAGCGGCGGATGCTGTCATAGCTGATGTTCATTTCGCCGGCGTACCACGTGTCCACGCTGCGCCAGGGAACACCCAGCGCCTTCCAGTCTTCCAGCCCGATTGGATTGACCAGTGACAGGCTGCGCAGGTCCTGCGGGAACATCAGCGCGTAGCGCACCGCCAGCATGCCGCCCATCGAATGACCGACCAGGTGCACCGGTACATCACCCAGCTGCAGCTGTTGCAGCAGGGCATGGGTGTTGGCGGCCAGCTGCGCGAACGAATACTGGTAGCGCTCGGGCTTGCTGGATTTGCAGAAGCCCACCTGGTCCGGGGCGATCACCCGGTAGCCGGCGTTCAGCAGCGGCGCGATGGTCTGCTGCCAGGTAGCTGCGCAGAAATTCTTGCCGTGCAGCAGCACCACCACGCCGATGGCGCGGCGTTTGGGCACCAGATAGGCCATTTCCAGTGGCTGCCGCTGCGACTCCAGTGCGAAGATCTTCACCGGATAGCCGTAGTCGAAACCCTCCAGCCGCGGCCCGTAGGTGGGCGCGGCCAGCGCAGGCAGTGGAAGGCAGGCAAGCAGGGCGGCAGCGATCACGCGCATGGGGCCAATCCGGGGTAGGGGAGCCCCGAGCCTAACCGGAACGCGGTGACGGTGTCGTCCGATGTTGAGCCGGGCTCATGCCCGGCTGCAGGGTAGAGCCAGGCCATGCCTGGCTGCGGCCATCAGCACTCGATGACGTTCACCGCCAGGCCACCGCGGCTGGTTTCCTTGTATTTGTCCTGCATGTCGCGGCCGGTATCGCGCATGGTCTTGATCACCTTGTCCAGCGACACCTTGTGCTTGCCGTCGCCGCGCATCGCCATGCGCGAGGCATTGATCGCCTTCACCGCACCCATCGCATTGCGCTCGATGCACGGAATCTGCACCAGTCCACCAATCGGGTCGCAGGTCAGGCCCAGGTTGTGTTCCATGCCGATTTCCGCAGCATTCTCGATCTGACTCGGGTTGCCGCCCAGCGCCGCGACCAGGCCGCCGGCCGCCATCGAGCAGGCCACGCCCACTTCGCCCTGGCAGCCCACTTCGGCACCGGAAATCGAAGCGTTTTCCTTGTACAGGATGCCGATCGCCGCCGAGGTCAGCAGGAAGTCGAACACACGCTGCTCGTTGGCGCCCGGGCAGAAACGGTCGAAGTAATGCAGCACCGCCGGCAGCACGCCGGCTGCACCGTTGGTCGGCGCGGTCACCACGCGACCACCGGCGGCGTTTTCTTCGTTCACCGCCAGTGCGTACAGGTTGACCCAGTCCAGCGTGGTCAGCGGATCGCGCATCGCCGCTTCCGGCTTCGACGACAGCTCACGGTACAGCGCCGGTGCGCGACGGCCGACCTTCAGGCCACCCGGCAGCACGCCTTCCTCGCGGATGCCACGCGCGACGCACGACTGCATCGCGCTCCAGATCTCGCGCAGGTTGGCGCGGATCTCGTCTTCGCTGCGCCAGCACTTCTCGTTCTCGAACATCAACTGGGCGATGCTCAGGCCGCTGCGTGCGGTCTGCGCCAGCAGCTCGTCGCCGCTCTTGAACGGGTAGGGCAGCGGGGTCTCGTCGGGCACGATGCGGTCATCGGCCGCGTCGTCCTGGTTGACCACGAAGCCGCCACCGACCGAGTAGTAATCGCGGGTGGCAATTACTTCGTCCTCGGCGTTGTACGCGGTGAAGCGCATGCCGTTGGTGTGGTACGGCAGCTTCTGGCGCTTGTTCATGCCGAGGTCGCGCTTTTCGTCGAAGGCGATCTCGTGCTGGCCCATCAGCTGGATGCGCTTGCTGCTGCGGATGCGCTCCAGCGTGGCCGGGATGATGTCCGGGTCGATCAGGTTCGGCCGCTGCCCTTCCAGGCCGAGCAGGATCGCCTTGTCGGTACCATGGCCGCGGCCGGTCAGCGCCAGCGAGCCATAGACATCGGCGCGGATGCGCGCGACCTCGTGCAGGCGGCCCGGGTCGAGCAGCCAGCGGTGGATGAATCGCTCGGCGGCCTTCATCGGCCCGACGGTGTGCGAGGAGCTCGGGCCAATGCCGATCTTGAAAACGTCGAACGTGCTGACAGCCATGGTTGCCGTACTGCGGGTACCGGAAGAGACCGCTATTCTAGCGGTTCACGCCGCACTTCAATGGCTGCGGCGCAGCATTTCCACCAAGGGGACCCTGCCGGTGTTGACTCTGTTCCAGCGTGACGACTGCCACCTGTGCGACATGGCGCTGGCCGAGCTGGCCAAGGCCCGGGCGCCGGAATTCGAATCGGTGTTCCTGGATGACCAGCCAGCGCTGGAATCGCGCTACGGCGCGCGGGTGCCGGTGCTGCGCGACGAGCGCGGCGACCGTGAGCTGGACTGGCCGTTCGACGCGGCTGCGGTTCAAGCCTGGCTGGCCGTCGAACGGTAGTGCCGGCCGCTGGCCGGCACCTGCCCGCATCGGTGAGGTTGCCGGCCAGCGGCCGGCACTACCGGAGATGATGGCCGGGGCGGTGCCCCGGCCCGTTGATCATTTCGCGTCGAACTTCACGATCGTGCTGATCGCGGTTTCGTCCGGGATGGTCTTGGTGTCGGCCCAGTCACCGCTGCCGACGCCGAAGTCCAGGCGCTTGACGGTGGCCTTGCCGGTCAACACCGGCTGGGTGCCCGGCTTCCAGGTGAAGGTGAGGGTGACCGGCTTGCTGACGCCGCGCAGCTCCAGCGTGCCGTCGGCGGCGAACTGGTCGTTGCCCACCGCACGGAAGCCCTTGGCGGTGTAACGCGCAGTGGCGAACTTGCCGACGTTGAAGAAGTCGGCGGTCTGCAGGGTCGAGTCGCGGTCGCTGTTGCCGCTCTTGGCACCGGCCAGCGGAATCACCACGTCCAGCGAACCGGCGGCCGGGTTGGCCGGGTCGAAGCTGAGCTTGGTGGCAAAGCCCGGAAAGCTGCCGGTGAACACTTCGCCGTCGTACTTGGTGGCGAACACCAGGATCGAGCCGGCGCCGGGGGCCTGCGCGTAGTCCGCGGCGAGCGCCGGGGCGGTGGCCAGCATGCCGGCCAGGGCGGCGGCCACGGCGGCCGGAGTGGTCAGTTTCAGGTTCATCGATCAGTCCTTCTGAGGGGAGGCGAGCCAGCCGCGCGGCAACATGCGGGACAACGTTGCATCGCGCTGGAACAGGTGGTGGTAGAAGGCAGCGCCGGCATGGGCCAGCACCACCGCGATCAACAGCCAGAAGCCGTATTCGTGGATGGCGTGGGACACCGCGACGACCTGCGGATCCGGGCCACTCAGCTTGGGCACATCAACCAGGCCGAACCAGCGGAACGGGCGCAGGCCACTGGCCGAGTCGTACAGCCAGCCCGACAGCGGGATGGCGAACATCAGCACATACAACAGCACGTGGGTGGCGCTTGCGATGCGCTCCTGCCAGCTGGGCACGCCCGGCACCGGCTTGGGGGCGCCGGCGTACAGGCGCCAGCCGAGGCGGAACAGCACCAGTGCCAGTACGGTGATGCCGATCGACTTGTGTGCGGTGTAGACCCAGAAGTACTTGGGCGTTTTGGGCAGTTCGCCCATGGTCAGGCCGACCACGCCCAGGGCGAGGATCAGCAGTGCGATCAACCAATGCAGGATCTGGCTGACACTCCCCCAGGCGGCGGGGGTGTTCTTGGCGGTCATGAAAGGTCCTCTAGCGGGCCGTCTTGGGGTCGGAGTGCGGAACGGGAGCGGGAGTTCCCGGGGCGTCGCTGCGGTCGAGGGTGGCTTCAGCCTCGATCCTCAGCTGTACTGCATCACCGATGACGCCCGGCCAGGCGGTGATGCCGAACGCGCGCCGGCTCAGCGTGGTGCTGGCGGAAAAACCGGCGGTGCGTCGGAACGGGGGGAGGGGGTAGCGCTTGATGGCGTTGAGGGTCACGTCCAGGGTGACTTCCTGGCTGACGCCGCGCAGGGTCAGGGTACCGATCACGTGGGCGCGCCTGGCATCGATCGGTTCGACCCGGCTGGAGACGAAGCGCGCGCTGGGGAAACGCACGCCGTCGAGCAGGCTGCGGGCCAGCGTGGCCTGGTTCCATTTGGCATCACCTAGGTCCAATCGCGACACGGGGACCTCGACATCCAGTGTGGCCTCGCGCCAGTTGTCGGGATCGAACTGCAGGCGGCCCTCACTGCCGGAGACCGTCCCCATCGCCTGCGAGTAACCCGCGTGGTCGATGGTGAACAGCACACGCGTATGCACCGGATCGAGGCGATAGGTATCTGCATCCGCCCAGGCGGGGCCGGTGGCGAGCAGCATCGGCAGCAGGGCCAGGCAGGGACGCATCGATGGCGGGCTCCGGAAGGGGGACGTTGCGATCATACGCACAGCCCCCTGCCAACGTTGCGTGCATGGCTGCAACAGTTCGTGGTGGGGCCACCGGTGGAAACAGCCTGTTGCAGCCATGAACCCGGCCCTGTGTGACAATCGGGACAGGACAGGGGGTTCAGGATGACGAGCGGTTGGCGCCTGTGGTGCCGAGGCATCGCGGGAATGGGGCTGCTGCTGATGGCGTTCGCCACGGCGGCCACGGCCCTCGACATGGCGGAAACACCGCGCCTGCGCCGTTTCGGTGCAGCTGAAGGCATGCCCTCGCGCATGGTGCTGGCGCTGGCCGAGGACCGCCAGGGCCATATCTGGGCGGCCACCGATGGTGGCCTGGTGCGCTATGACGGCGGCAACCTGCGGGTCTGGGAACATGATCCGGAGCAGCCGGGCTCGCTGCCCGGCAACGAGATCGAGACCCTGCTGGTCGATCCCCTGGACCGCGTCTGGGTCGGCATCAATGGCAAGGGCGTGGCACGGCTGGATGCCGACCGCGAACGCTTCAAGACCTTCGATGCGGTCAACGGCCCCTGCATGAGCCAGTTCTGGACGCTGGCCTACGCCGAGGATGCACTGTGGATCGGCACCAGTGGCCATGGCGTATGCCGTTTCGGTGAAGACGGCAGCCTGCGCTTCTTCGAGCATGATCCGGCCCGTCCTGGCGGGTTGCCCAGCAATACCATCTACAGCAGCCTCGTCGACGCGCAGGGGCGACTGTGGATCGGCACCGAGGCGGGCATTGCGCGCTGGAACGGGACTGGATTCGAGGCTGTCGCGCCGCGCGAACTGGGGGCGCTTAGTGTATTGCGGCTGAGCCGCGACCCCGATGGCTCGGTCTGGGCCGGCAGCCAGAATGACGGCCTCTACCGTATCGACGCGCAGGACCGGGTCAGCCGTCCGCGCTGGGCCGACAGTGCACACCTGCGTTCGGCACTGGTGCTGGCCGATCGCCAGGGCGGTTACTGGGCGGGCACCTCCGATGGCCTGTTGCGTGGAGATGCCAGCATGCTGCGGCGGCTCGACGGCGACCGCGGCAGTGGCTTCCTCACTGCCCAGAGCGGTGTGCTTGATCTGATGCAGGACCATGAGGGCGGATTGTGGGTGGCGCTGCTGACCCAGGGCCTGGCCTACCTGCCGCCGGACTGGCGCCGGTTTTCGATCTGGAACCAGCTTGACGGCAAGCCGCTGGACAGCCAGTACCTGCTGAGTGCAGCCAGTGATGGCCGGAATTACTACGTCGGCTCAGCGCATGGCGTGTACCAGCTGGACGCGCAGGGAGTACTGAAGTTGCTGGCCAGCGATCGCGAGATCGGCAGCGGGGCGGTGTGGTCGGTGCTGCCGCGGCCGGACGGGCGCCTGTGGCTGGGGCGTGCCGGCCGCATCAGCGTGTACGACCCGGCCACCCGTGCGCTGCACGATTGGCATATCGATGGGGGAGCCGATCTGCGCCAGCGCATCGATCTGATGCGGCAGGCCCCCGATGGCACGGTCTGGCTGTCGGTGATGAACCTGGGCCTGCAGCAGCGCAGCGCCGATGGCCGCGTGCTGCGTAGTTACCCTCTGGAGGATCTCCGCAAGACCGCCGATTCACCGGTTGAGCAGATCCGCTTTGATGCACAGGGCAAGGCCTGGGTGATGGGCGACATGGGGATCTGGCGTGAACAGGCCGGGCGCTTCGAAGCGGTGCCGGGCGTTTCGCGCGGGTTGATCTACGATCTGGTGTGGGTGGATCCGCAGCAGCTGTGGCTGGCCCGGCAGGGGGCGCTGGAACGCTTCCAATGGGATGGCATGAGCCTGCGCCTGATCCAGCGCATCGATGGCAGTGCTGGCGTACCCTCGGTCAGCATGGGCGGACTGGCGCTGGCCGAAGACGGCCGCCTGTGGGCGACCACGCCACGTGGCCTGCTGCGGTGGGACCCGAAGACGCGCCGCCTGCAGCAGTTCAACGAGCGCGATGGCCTGCCCGACGCCGAGTTCACCAGCAGGCCGCCGGCGGTGAATGCCGATGGTCGCGTGCTCGCGGTGGCCCAGACCGGCCTGGTCGTGTTCGATGTGAATGCTGCCGATGCGGTGCTGCCGCCGTCGTCGCTGGTGATCGCCGAGGTCCGCGTGCGGCGTGATGATGCCCGCGGCTGGCAACCGCTGCCGACCACCGGCACGCTGTTGCTGGGGCCGGATGATCGTGATCTGCAGATCGATGCGCGACTGCTTTCCTATGCCAATCCGCAGGGCAACCGTTACCGCTTCCGGGTGCAGGGCTACGACCAGAACTGGGTGGAGCAGGGCGGTGACGGCCAGCGCACGCTGTCGCGGCTGCCGACCGGCAGCTACGTCATTGAAGTCCAGGCGGCAACGGCCAGTGGCACGTGGACGCCTTCACAGCGGTTGCAGGTGAAGGTGCTGCCACCCTGGTGGCGCAGCGGCATGGCGATCTTCGGCTACCTGCTGATCGGCTCGCTGCTGCTGCTTATCCTGGTGTGGTCGATCCGTGCGCGCCTGCGCCGCCGCCAGCAATGGCAGTTGACCGTGCACAAGCAGCAACTGGCAGAGCAGGCCTCCCAGGCCAAGAGCCGGTTCCTGGCCACGCTGGGCCATGAGGTGCGTACGCCGATGACCGGTGTGCTCGGCATGAGCGAGTTGCTGCTGGCCACCCCGCTGGATGCGGTGCAGCGCAGCTATGCAGGCTCGATCCAGCAGGCTGGCAGCCACCTGCTGCGGCTGGTCAATGACGCGCTGGATCTGGCCCGCATCGAGGCCGGCCGGCTGGAGCTGGACCTGCGCCCGTTCGATCTGGCGGGCCTGCTGGACCAGGTGCAGGCGTTGATGGAGCCGATGGCGAAGCAGCGCAACCTGGGGTTCCAGCGTGGGGGCGATCCGCTGGGGCCGATCAGCGTCAGCGGCGACGAGATGCGGGTGCGGCAGATCCTGCTCAACCTGCTGGGCAATGCAATCAAGTTCACCGAGCGCGGGCACGTCGGCCTGGCCGTGCGCCTGGAAGAGAACGGTGGCGGACTCTGCTTCGAAGTGCATGACACCGGCCCGGGCATCAACGCCGAACAGCAGGACCGCCTGTTCCATCGCTTCGAACAGGCGGACGGCCCGCGCACCGCGTCGCGCTATGGCGGCAGCGGGTTGGGCCTGGCGATCTGCCAGGAGCTGGCCGTGGCCATGAACGGACGCATCGAAGTGGACAGCCAGCCGGGCAAGGGCGCGCGATTCCGGGTGTGGTTGCCGCTGCCCTGGATCCGGCAGGCCGCCAATGCGCCGGGCGAGTCGCCGGTGCTGCCGGTGCTGCCGCCGCTGCGCATCCTGCTGGTGGAAGATGACGCGACCGTGGCCGAGGTCATCGCCGGCCTGCTGCGTGGCCGTGGCCACGACGTGGTGCACGTGCTGCATGGCCTGGGCGCGCTTTCGGAGATTGCCACCGATGGTTTTGACGTGGGCCTGCTCGATCTCGATCTGCCCGCGCTGGACGGCACCGCCATCGCTCGCCAGCTGCGTACCATGGGCTATGAACTCCCCTTGGTGGCGGTCACCGCGCGCTCCGATGCCTACGCCGAGACCCAGGTCCTGGCGGCCGGGTTCGATGGCTTCCTGCGCAAGCCGGTGACCGGTGACATGCTGGTGACTGCCATTGCCCAGGCGCGCGCAAAACGACAAACCGCCCTTTGAATGCGCCAGCGCCGGGCGTGAACGGCGCGACTTTCGGTTTACCATGCCGACGCCCGTAGTGCGGGAATCATCAGAAGCAGCGTGAGGAGGCAATCGGTGGTGTATCTGCGGGCGGCGATGCTGCTGCTGGTCCTCCTGTGCTGCCTGTCGCCCGCTGCGGCGCAGCCGGTGCCACCGAGCCCGCGCCAGGTGACGGTGTTCGACGGCTTGCCGTCCAATACCGTGAACCGCATGGCCGAGGATCGTTACGGTTACCTCTGGATCGCCACCAACGACGGTCTGGCCCGCTACGACGGGCGCAACTACCGGATCTGGCGCTCGGAAGACGGCCTGCGCGACAACCGCATCTGGACGGTGCTGGTCGATGCCCGCAACCAGCTCTGGATCGGCACCGAGAACGCCGGTCTGGTACGGATGTCGGCCGATCGCCGCCAGCTGCATTTCTACGACCGCAGCAGCCAGCCGTTGATGGGCACCAACACGGTCTGGAGCCTGGCCACCACGCCGGATGGTTCGGTCTGGTTCGGCACCCACGAAGGTGGTCTGTACCGCCTGGACAACCAGGACCGGCTGCAGCGCTTCCTGCCCGAAGCGAACAACCCACGCAGCCTGCCGGCCGCATCGGTGCCCTATCTGGCAACCCTGGTCGATGGCAGCCTGTGGATAGGCACCAAGCATGGCGTCGCGCGCTGGACCGGCACGGACTTTGAACGGGTTGGTGCCGGCATCGTTCCCAGCCTGCTGATCAATGGCCTGACGGCCGAGCCCGATGGCAGCCTCTGGATCAGCACGATGGCCGGTGCCATCGTGCGTCGTCCCGATGGTCGTTTCGAGGCACCGTCCTGGAAGCTGCCCGAAGGCGAACAGGTGCTGGGCATGATGCTGCGCGACGAGCAGGGCGGGCACTGGCTGGACACCCGCACCGGCCTTGGCCGCGCGGTCGATGGTCAGTACCAGGCCGTGCCGCTGTACAGCGCGGTGGCGCGTGGCCCGGTACGCCCGAACTGGACCGGCGCCTACGAGGATCGCGAGGGGGGCATCTGGCTGCCCAGCACCAACGCCGGCCTGTGGCACCTGCTGCCGCGCTGGTGGCAGTTCTCGGTGCTGTCGCGGCTGGAGGACGACCCGCGCTCGCTGCGCAATGCCTTCGTGCTGGGTACCAGCCCGTCCAGCAACGGCGGCATCTGGACGGTCGGCAGCCACGGCGCGCTGGACCGCTTCGATCCGAAGACCGGCCGCATCGAACAGCACCGCACCTGGGTCAACGGCATGCACTGGCTGACCTCGGTGCGCGAGGATCGCCGCGGCCAGGTCTGGATCGGCTCCAACGACGCGCTGCTGCGCTACGACCCGAAGCGGCGTGATCTGCGCCGCTGGGGCCGGGATGCCGGCGCCGACGCGACCATGGAAGGGGTCATCGAATCGATGATGACCTGTGATGGTGACAGCCTCTGGCTGATGCTGCCGTCGGGTCTTCAGCAGCGCGATCTGGATGGGCGCCTGCGGCGCCAGCTGGACAATGGCCAGCGCGGATTGCAGCAGGGCCAGCTCAATCTCGATGTGGAATGCGGGCCGCAGGACCATATCTGGCTGGCCAGCAGCCGAGGCCTGCTGCAGTGGCTGCCGGAAAGCGAGCGCTTCCAGCCGGTGCCGGGCGCACCGGCGACCGCGATCCATGCACTGCACGTGGGCAGCGATGGCCAGGTCTGGCTGTCCGAGGATGGCCGCCTGTCGCGCTACCGCTGGAGCCAGGGCCGGCTGGAGCGGCAGGCCGTGATCGGTGCCGAGCAGGGCTACCCGGCGATCTCCGCTTCGGGGCTGGTGGTCGATGCGCAGGGGGTGGCGTGGGCAACCAGCGCGCGTGGCCTGGTGCGCATCGGCGCCGATGGCCAGAGCGTGCGCCTGTATGGCGTGCATGACGGCCTGCCGAGCCAGGAATTCCGCGAGCACACGCTGGTGATGTCGG
This sequence comes from Stenotrophomonas sp. FR024, assembly GCF_047500745.2. NCBI lineage: Bacteria > Pseudomonadati > Pseudomonadota > Gammaproteobacteria > Lysobacterales > Lysobacteraceae > Stenotrophomonas > Stenotrophomonas sp. FR024. Next base: position 122,385 of record NZ_JAXAXM020000010.1, on the reverse strand, counting down.
GAGACGGCCATCTGGTGGCGGGTACGCCGGCCGGTGTGGTGGTGTTCGACCCGGAGCAGGTGCGGCCCTCGATGCGGCGTGCGCCGCTGGTGATCGAGCGGGTGGAGGTGCGCCGCAACGAGCAGGTGCTGGACCTCACCCACGACACGCCGTTGCAGATCGCCGATGGCGACCGCGATCTGCGCATCGTCGCGCGCCTGTTGTCGTTCGCCGATTCGGCGTCCAATACCTATCGTTACCGGTTGGCCGGCTATGACCCGGACTGGGTGGAAGTGGGACCGGCCGGTGAGCGCCTGTTCTCGCGGCTGGCACCGGGCAGCTATCGGCTGGAAGTGCAGGCGCGGTCGGCCGACCATGTCTGGTCACGGGTGCAGAGCCTGGAATTCCGCGTGCAGCCACCGTGGTGGCGCAGCCTGTCCGGCCTGCTGGTGCTGGCCTCGTTCGCGCTGCTGCTGACCAGCTGGTTCGCCTGGCTGTACCGTCGCCGCCTGCAGCGTCGCCACGCCTATCAGCTGGCGCTGCACAAGCAGGAGCTGGCCGAGCAGGCGTCGGCGGCCAAGACCCGCTTCCTGGCCAACCTTGGTCATGAGATCCGCACGCCGATGACCGGTGTGCTCGGCATGAGCGAGCTGCTGCTGTCCTCACCGCTGGATCCGCAGCAGCGCGGCTATACACAATCAATCCGCCACGCCGGCGAGCACCTGCTGCATCTGGTCAACGATGCGCTGGACCTGGCGCGGATCGAATCGGGCCGTCTGGAGTTGCAGTCCAAGCCGTTCGCGCTGAGCTGCCTGCTGCAGGACCTGGCGGCGCTGATGGGCCCGTTGGCTGCACAGAAGGGCCTGCGCTTCACCCTCGACAACCAGTTGCCGCCCGGCCTGCAGGCCACCGGCGACGCGATGCGGGTACGGCAGATCCTGCTGAACCTGCTCTCGAATGCGGTCAAGTTCACCAGCCGCGGCACCATCACCCTGCACGCGCGCAGCGACGCCGAGCTGCGATCTCTGCATTTCGAAGTGCGCGACACCGGCCCCGGCATCAGCCAGGAGCAACAGCAACGCCTGTTCCGCCGCTTCGAGCAGGCCGATGGTGCACGTACCGCGGCGCAGTACGGCGGCAGTGGCCTGGGCCTGGCGATCTGCCGCGAACTGGCGCATGCGATGCAGGGGCGGATCCAGGTGGAGAGCCAGCTTGGTCGCGGCACCTGCTTCGGCGTGACGTTGCCGTTGCCGATGGTGGTCGATGCCGATGCCGAAGCAGATGGTGAAACGCACCGCGAGGACGCGGCCAACATGCCGCCATTGCGGGTACTGCTGGTGGAGGACGACGCGACTGTGGCCGATGTGGTGCGCGGGCTGCTGAGTGCGCGCGGGCACGAGGTGGTACATGCGGGCCATGCGCTGGCGGCACTGCGTGAGATCAGTGCCGGTGATTTCGACGTCGGCCTGCTGGATCTCGACCTGCCGGGCCTGAGCGGCTTCGAGCTGGCCCAGCATCTGCGCAACCAGGGCTACATGCTGCCACTGCTGGCGGTGACCGCACGTACCGACCCGGACCTGCAGCAGCAGGTGGAGGCGGCCGGCATCGGTGGCTTCCTGCGCAAGCCGGTGACCGGGGAACTGTTGGTGGAAGCGATTGCCAGGGTGATGGGAAGGTAGGGATTATTGCAGGGCTTGCAGCCCTGCACCTGCAGAAGCAACGTCAACGTCAAAAGCGTGCAATCCGTGGGATGGCGGGGTGGGTCCGGTTGCGGGGGACGCTGCAAGTACGTCCATGTAAGCTCGGTCGCCGCTTGCTCGTGTGCGCTGTCCTGCGCACACGGCAAGACCGGGGTTGGGCCTCCTGCCCAACTCGCCCGAGGCATGCCTCGGGCCCATGCGGCTCACGCCCCCACAACCGAACCCACCCCGCCTTCGACAGTTTTCCGCGATCTGTCGGAGCACGGGGTCGGATCCCGTTGGCGCGCAACGGGCTCTGACCCCAATCTGGAATTCGATATCTGACAGATGTGTCGACCAAGGTCGACACCTACCAACAACCGCGCGTTCCAACAGTCGCCGTTACCCACAGCCGCGTGAACCTGTCAGAGGTGGGGCGGTGTGGGCTTGCAGGACCGTTGGCGCCATGGATGGCGCCATCGAGCCCCCATGGACGGGTTTACGGCGTGTCCTGCAAGCCCACACTGCCCCGCCATCCCACGGAATGCTCGCTGTTGCTGTTGCTGTTGCTTCGGGTTGGGCCTCTGCGGGTGCAGGGTGCAACCCTGCCGAACCCCCTCACTCCGCGACGTGCTCGACCTGCCGTGGCTCCGGCTTGGTGTCCGGCAGCTGCCAGAAGATCATCGTCGAGGTCAGGGTGATCGCGCCCACGCACAGGAACGTCGCATGCAGTGCCGCGGTGGCGCTGTTGCTGTCCAGGTGATTGCCGAACGCGGCCAGCAGGCTGCCGGCCGCCGCGGCACCGAAACCGGCGGCGAGCATCATCACCATCGACAGCAGGCTGTTGCCGGAACTGGCGAATTCGCGGTCCAGATCACGCAGCGTCACGGTGTTCATCACGGTGAACTGCAGGGAATTGACCGCACCGAAGAAGGCCAGCTGCAGCAGGCGCCAGGCCAGGTGCTGGCCGGGTGTCATCAGGATGAAGCTGGCCATCGCCAGGCCCACCAGCACAGTGTTGACCATCAGCACGCGGCGGTAGCCGTAGCGCTCGACCAGCTTCACCGCCAGCTTCTTCGACACCATGCCGGCCGCCGCCACCGGCACCATCATCAGGCCGGCGTTCATCGGGCCAAGGCCCAGGCCGACCTGCAGCAGCAACGGGATCAGCATCGGCATGGCGCTGCTGCCGATGCGCGAGAACAGGTTGCCAAGGATGCCGATGCGGTAGCTGGGCACGCGGAACAGGGCCAGCGAGAACAAGGGCGCGGTGGAGTTGGCGGCATGCAGCCAGTAACCGACCAGTGCGGCCAGGCCGGCCACGGTCATCAGCATCACCAGCGCATGTGGCGTTCCGAGCCCGGAGATGCCGTCCAGCGCCAGCGACAGCACCACCATCGCAAAGGCCAGCATGATGTAGCCGCGCAGGTCGAAACGGGTGCGATGGCTGGCGTAGTGGTCGGGCATGATCTTCATCGCGGCGATGAAACCGATCACGCCGATCGGCAGGTTGATCAGGAACACCCAGTGCCACGACGCGATCTCGACCAGCCAGCCACCCAACGTCGGGCCGATCAACGGGCCGACCAGCGCGGGGATGGCGATGAAGCTCATCGCGCGCAGGAAATCCTCGCGTGGCACCGAACGCATCACTGCCAGGCGGCCGACCGGCAGCAGCATCGCACCGCCGATACCCTGCAGCACGCGCGCACCGACCAGCTGGTGCAGGTGCTGGGCCAGCGCGCAGGCCAGCGAGCCGAGGGTGAACAGGATGATCGCCACCAGGAAGGTACGGCGGGTGCCGTAGCGGTCGGCGATCCAGCCGGAGGCGGGGATGAAGGTGGCCACTGCCAGCGCGTAGCTGAACACCACCGACTGCATCTGCAGCGGGCTCTCGCCCAGGCTGGCCGCCATCGCCGGCAAGGCCGTGTTGACGATGGTCGAGTCCAGCATCTGCATGAAGATCGCCAACGAAACCAGCCACAGCAGGGGGCGCTGGCGGTTGTAGGTCGATGGCGATGTAGACATGGGGTGTGGCCGGTGCAGCGTGGGGGACGCCATGATCGCGCACTGCGGGTCACGGCGCGATCAACATCGCGCCGCAACCGCATGCGCAATGCTCAGCGCTGGCTGTGCGCGTGCACCGCGTCGACCAGCACCTGCACGTGCGCCGGGTCCATGTCCGGCGACATGCCGTGGCCGAGGTTGAACACATGGCCCTCGCGCGAACCGCCGTTGCCGGCGGCATAGGTGTCGAGCACGCGTGCTGCTGCGGCGGTGATTGCATCCGGCGAGGCGTACAGCGTGGTCGGGTCGAGGTTGCCCTGCAGGGCGACGCGGCCGCCGGTGCGGCGCATCGCCTCGTCCAGGTCCAGCGTCCAGTCCAGGCCCAGCGCATCGGCACCGGTCTGCGACAGCGCTTCCAGATGCAGGCCGGTGCCCTTGCCGAACAGGATCAGTGGGGTGCGCTCGTTGCCTTCGCCGCGCTCCAGGCCCTCGGCAATCCGCTGCAGGTAGCGCAGCGAGAACTCGCGGTACATCGACGGCGACAGCACGCCACCCCAGGTATCGAATACCTGCAGCGCCTGTGCACCGGCCGCGCGCTGCGCGCCGAGATAGGCGATCACCGCCTCGGTGGTGACCTCCAGCAGGCGGTGCAGGGCCTGCGGATGGTTCAGTGCCATCGCCTTGATCCGCGCGAAGTCCTTGCTGCCGCCGCCTTCCACCATGTAGCAGGCCAGCGTCCACGGGCTGCCGGAGAAACCGATCAGCGGCACCTGGCCGTCCAGCTCACGGCGGATCAGGCGCACCGCGTCCATCACGTAGCCCAGGTGCTGTTCCATGTCCGGCACCGCCAGCCTGGCGATGGCCGCTTCATCACGCACCGGGTGGCGGAACTTCGGGCCTTCGCCTTCGACGAAGTACAGCTCCAGGCCCATCGCATCGGGAATGGTGAGGATGTCCGAGAACAGGATGGCCGCATCCAGCGGGAAGCGGCGCAGCGGCTGCAGGGTAACCTCGCAGGCAATCTCCGGATTCTTGGCCATGGCCAGGAAGCTGCCGGCCTTGGCTCGGGTCGCGCGGTATTCCGGCAGGTAGCGTCCGGCCTGGCGCATCAGCCAGACGGGGGTGCAGTCCACCGGTTCGCGGCGCAGGGCGCGCAGCAGGCGATCGTTGCGGAGAGGGCTGGTCACGATGGGCATTCCTTGGACGAAAGTTGGCAGCGGCGTCAGTCGCCGTGCGAGAGGATCTGGAAACCGCGATGCAGTTCGGCATCGCGGGCCTTCTCGAAGGCATGGCGGGCTTCGTCGGCCTGCAGGAACAGCTCGCGCCGCAGCTGCGAGCGGCTGCCGACGCGGCCGCTCTCGCGCAGCAGTTCCCAGCCGCCGAAGAGATCCGGCTGCAGGCTCAGGCGCAGGAAGCGCGGTGCCTGCGCACCGGCGTCGGGATGTTGCAGGTAGACGTGCATGGCGCCGATTGTAGCGGGGCCAGGGTGACCCCGGCCGCAACGCGGTGGTGCCGGCCGTTGGCCGGCAACGTCATGAGCGGGGAAGCCGGCCAGCGGCCGGCACTACCAGGCTGCGCGGCAGGATTGCCGGCCAGCGGCCGGCACTACCGGACCGACAGCACCTTCAGCACCGCTGCCTCATCCACGTCCGGCACCACTTCGGCGCGGCCCATGCCACGCCACAGCACCAGGCGCAGGCGGCCGGCCACGTTCTTCTTGTCCAGCCGCATGCGGCCGAGCAGGGCCTGCGGATCCAGTCCTGCGGGGATCGCCACCGGCAGGCCGAGGCGTTCCAGCAGGGCCTGCAGGCGCGCGCGGTCGGCATCGTCGGCCAGGCCCAGGTCGGTGGACAGTGTTGCCGCCAGCACCATGCCCACCGCCACCGCTTCGCCGTGGTTCAGTGCTTCGCGGCCCGGGGCCGAGTAGCCCTGTTCGGTCTCGATGGCATGGCCGAAGGTATGGCCGAGGTTGAGCAGGGCACGCTCGCCCTTCTCGAACGGATCACGCTCGACGATGGCGGCCTTGTGCCGGCAGCTGCGCGCGATGGCTTCGGACAGTACCGCATCCTCGCCGGCCAGCAGTGCATCGGCATGCTGCTGCAGCCATTCGAAGAACACCGCGTCGCCCAGCGCGCCGTACTTCACCACTTCGGCCAGGCCGGCGCGCAGCTCGCGCGGTGGCAGGGTGGCCAGCACGCGGGTATCGGCAATGACCGCGCGCGGCGGATGGAATGCGCCGACCAGGTTCTTGCCGGCCGGAATGTCGACCGCGGTCTTGCCGCCCACCGACGAATCGACCATCGCCAACAGGGTGGTCGGAAGCTGCACGCAGTCCACGCCGCGCATCCAGCAGGCCGCGGCAAAACCGGCGAGATCACCGACCACGCCGCCACCGAGGGCGAACACGCAGGCATCCCGGGTGGCGCCGAGCGCGGCCAGCGCTTCGATCGCGTGGCCGAATTCGGCCAGGGTCTTGGAGGCTTCGCCGGCGGCCAGCACGTGCTCGCCGACGATCAGGTCGGGGCGTGCGGCCAGCAGCGTCTGCTTCACGGCTGCCAGGTAGCGCGGAGCCACTTCGCTGTCGCTGAGCAGCAGCACGTGGCGGCCGCGCACATGCGAGGCCAACGCGGTGCCGTCGGTCTGGGCACCAGCGCCGATGGTGATGGAGTAGGGGCGGTCGCCGCCAACGGCGACCTGCAGCAGGGCGGGGGAAGTCATGCGGTCAGGTCCTGGCGCTGCCATTGCGTGGCCAGCTTGACCACCAGGTGGGCGGTCGCGTCGGCAGCGGTGTACGGGTCGGTATCGAGGGTGAGGTCGGCCAGTTCGCGGTACAGCGGGTCGCGGTGAGCAGCCAGATCGTGCAGCACCTGCTCGCGGTCCGGGCGCTGCAGCAGTGGCCTGCCTTTGTCGCGGGCCAGGCGTTCCAGCTGCGCGGCCACGCTGACCCGCAGGTAGACCACGAAGCCGCGCTGGGCAATCAGGGCGCGGTTATCCGGATCGAGTACGGCGCCTCCACCAGTGGAAACCAGCTGGCCGCGGCCTTCCAGCACACGGGCCAAGGCTTCGCGCTCATGGCTGCGGAAGCCGGTTTCACCCGAGTGCTCGAAGATGGTCGGGATGCTGGCGCCGGCGGCATCGACGATGGCCTGGTCGACATCGACGAAGTCCAGCGTGAAGCGCTCGGCCAAGCGGCGGCCGATGCAGGTTTTACCGGCGCCCATCGGGCCGATCAGGATCAGGTTCGGAGCAGGATTCATGCCTTCTGATGCTAACACCTCCGTGCCCTTGCCTTTACGTTCTTCACGTCAGGGTAGGCGTTCCTGCGGGGTCTCCCGCGCCAGCCGGAGTACAGGCCATGACGGTCGCCAAGGTCATCGAAATCACCGCCTCCTCGCCGAAGAGCGTGGAGGACGCCGTGCGCAGCGGTCTGAAGAAGGTCTCCGAGACGGTCAAGGGCATCCAGGGCGCCTGGGTGAACGAGACCAAGGTGGTCACCAATGGCAGCGGCGAAATCACCGAATGGCGGGTCAACCTGCGTGTAACCTTCCTGGTGGAATAGGCGCGCTCAGCGTACGTCCTGCACCTGGCGCTGGCCGTCCAGCACCACCACGTGGTCGGCCAGGGCGGGCAGGGCGCGCAGTGCCTGCCGGCTGACCCGCTCGTAGTACTGCACAAAGCGTTCCAGCTGAGGCCGGCTCATGCCGTGCCGGCCCGGCTGCGCGGCCTGCAGGTTCTGCTCCTGCTGCCAGCGCCAGCGTGGTACCACCGAGAAATCCGGCGGCTGCAGGAACCACAGGCGGTCGCAGCGCTGCCACAACGCCGGGTAGTCGCGGGCCAGCGCCTGGTTGCACCAGCGGCGCCAACGGCCATCGGCGTCGGCCTCGCGCTCCAGTGCGTTCAGCGGGCTGTCCAGTGCGTTGTCATCCTGCGCCGGTGTGCCGAGGAACCAGCCTTCGAACACCAGCAGGTCCAATGGCTGCTGCAGCTGCGGCCACTGAGCCTCGGGCAGGCGTTCATCGGCCAGCTTGTCGAATCGTGGCATCGCGAAGGGCTGGCGTGCGGCCACCGCGTCCAGCACGGCGTGGGCCAGCGGCAGGTCGTGGGTGCCGGGCGGCCCGCGGGTGATCAGCAGCGGATGCACCTGGCGGGCCAGTCGCTGTCGCTGCACGCGGGTGAGGTAGACGTCATCGATCGACAGCGTGGCCGCGTTCAGGCCGCGTGCCTGGGCGCGCGCCACCACCTGCGCGGCCAGCGTCGATTTGCCGCTCCCCTGCAGGCCGCTGATCGCCAATACTGAAACCGCTGCGCCGCTGCCCAGCGCATCATCCAGCGCCTGTTCGGCCAATGTTTCGGGGAATCCTTTCACCTGGGGCATATACGCAGCAGCGGCCATGCAGCCACAATAGCCCAATCCGTGTGAGAAGAACGCAATCATGAGCGACCTGTACGCCGAAGCCCTGTCCACGTTTGCCGGCCTGTTCGACGAGGCCAAGCAGAGCCGCGAGGTCGAGCCGAATGCGATGACCGTGGCCACCGCCGATACGCAGGGCCGTCCCTCGGCGCGTACCGTGCTGCTGAAGGCCTTCGACGAGCGTGGCTTCGTCTTCTATACCCACCTGGACAGCCACAAGGGCCAGGAGCTGCAGGCCAATCCGCAGGCCGCGCTGCTGTTCCTGTGGCGCAGCCTGCGCGAGGCCGGCATCCAGGTGCGCATCGAAGGCCGTGTCGAGCAGGTTGCCGATGCCGAGGCCGACGCCTATTTCGCCAGCCGCCCGCGCATGAGCCAGATCGGCGCCTGGGCCTCGCAGCAGTCGAAGACGCTGGCGACGCGCGAGGAATTCGACGCGCGCGTGGCCGAGATCGAAGCCCGCTTCGAGGGCAAGGACGTGCCGCGCCCGGAGGGCTGGAGCGGCCTGCGCGTGGTGCCTGACCGCATCGAGTTCTGGTACGGCGCGCAGTTCCGCCTGCACGAACGCTGGTGCTATGAAGCTGGTGCCGAAGGGCGCTGGAGCAAGCGCCTGCTGTATCCGTAAGGCAACCTGATGCAACGCCTGCCGCTGTACCGTGTGGTGGTGTTCGTGCCGTCGGCAGCACTGGATGCAGTGAAGCAGGGCATCCTCGCGGTGGACGCGCTGGCGGCCGGCGACTACGAGCACGGGATGTGGTGGTCGGCGCCGGGGTTCGAGCAGTTCCGCCCGCGCGTGGGTGCGTCGCCCGTGCAGGGTGAGGCGGGCCGCACCGAAGTGGTCGACAGCGTGCGCCTGGAATTCTGCCTGCCTCGGAATCCGCAGCGGCTGCAGCGCATCTTCGAACAGGGCATCGTGCCGCATCACCCGTGGCAGGTGCCGGTGGTGCAGGTGGAGGAAATCGAGCTGCTGCTGGCCAGGTAGATCCACGCCATGCGTGGATGAGATGCTTGACGGAAGAGCGGTGCGAACCAAGGTTCGCACCCACCAGGCAACGAGTGGTTACAACCCCTCCGCGCGCAGCCAGCGCCATAGCGTGGTGCGTGAGACGCCCAGCGCCTGCGCCATCCCCTCGCGATCATTGCGGTGTTCCTGCAACAGCGTTTCCAACTGCGCACGCGGTGGGCGCTTGCCGTTGCTTTCCACCGGCAATGCTGCAATGCCCTCATTCACAAGTTCGGGCGCCAGCTGCAGCAGGCGCGCCGCATCGATCAGCCCTTCGCCCGGCTGCCAGTGGATGCGCAGACGATCCACCAGATTGCGCAGTTCGCGCACGTTGCCTGGCCACCTGGCGGCGGTCAGTATCGCCAGCGCATCCTCATCCAGGGGGGCATCGATGCCGCGCAGCTGGCGGAAGAAGTGCTGTGCCAGCAAGGGGATATCCGCGCGCCGCGCACGCAGCGGCGGAAGGGCGATGCGCAGCGCGGCCAGGCGGTAATACAGGTCGCGCCGGAAGCTGCCGGCTGCCGCGCGCTGTTCCAGCGACTGCAGGGTGGCGGCCACCACGCGCAGGTCCACCGGGGTCGGTTCGGTGGCGCCGACACGCAGTACCTCGCGTTCTTCCAGCACGCGCAGCAGGCGGGTCTGCAGCGGTAGCGGCAGTTCGCCGATCTCATCCAGGAACAGCGTACCGCCGTCTGCGGCTTCGACCAGGCCGACACGGCCGCCACGGCGTGCGCCGGTGAAGGCGCCGTCGCTGTAACCGAACAGTTCCGCCTCCAGCAGCGATTCGCTGATCGCGCCGCAGTTCAGTGCCACGAAGCGTCCACGGCGGCCGCTGGCGGCGTGCAGCTGCCGCGCGACCAGTTCCTTGCCGGTGCCGGTTTCGCCGCTGACCAGCACGGTGCTGTCATGTGGGGCGTAGAGCGCGATCTGCGCGCGCACCCGCGCCATCGCGTCGCTGTCGCCGAGCAGTTCATGCGCATCGGCACGCGCTGCCGGGCGCCGGCGTGGGCTAGGCCGATTGCCACTGGAACGTGCCAGGGTCTGGGTCAGTTCCAGCGCATGTTCGAACGCCTGCCGCACCGAGTCGGCCGAATACAGCAGCACGCCGGGCAGGCCGGCCTGTTCGGCGTGGTCGATGGCCATCCCGGTGCCGACGATCACTTCGATGCCGTTGGCGCGCAGATCGGCGATGCAGTCGCGCGCGTCCTCGCGGGTGACGAAACGGCGATGCTCGATATCCAGGCCGAAACTCTGCTGGAAGTTGCTGAACACCGGCACGTCGCTGGCGTGGGTGACCAGGCCGATGCGGCTGGCGATGCGGCGGGCACGGGCCAGTGCTTCCATCAGGTCGAAGCCGTTGGCCTGGATCGGCACCAGTGGCAGCTCCAACCGGCCGCGCAGCCAGGCGGCGTTGGAGCCGCCGGCAATCACCACATCGCAATGCTCGCGGCGCAGGCGCTGGCCGATCACCTCCACCGCTTCCTCGAAGCCGAGGTTGATCTGTTCGATGCGCGCGCGGCGGTCGAACTCGGGAATGACGTCGCCGAGCAGGCCGGTCAGCCGCGAGACGCTGACCGTCCAGATCACCGGGCGGCCGGGGTCGGCATCGGCATGGCGCAGGGGCGAGCGGGGCAGGTACATGGCGGCGGGTTCAGACGGGGTATTTCATGATACATCTGTTTCAATGTTTCATTTGTTTCGCGGTTGCGTGTCGGTCATCCCCGTGAAATCAATCGCTTGCAGCTTGGCATGGTGCTTGCGCCTACCCATCCGTTCTTCAACCTGGATTGCCGCATGACCGCTTCCGCCCCTTTCTCCGCCGGTGCCCGCTTCCGTGAGGCGCTGGCTGCCGAATCGCCGCTGCAGGTGATCGGCGCGATCAACGCCAACCACGCCCTGCTGGCCAAGCGCGCCGGCTTCCGTGCCATCTACCTGTCGGGCGGCGGCGTTGCCGCGGGCTCGCTGGGCCTGCCGGACCTGGGCATCAATACCCTGGAAGACGTGCTGGTGGACGTGCGCCGCATCACCGATGTCTGCGATCTGCCGCTGATGGTCGACATCGACACCGGCTTTGGCCCGAGCGCGTTCAACATCGCGCGCACCGTGAAATCGCTGATCAAGGCCAGCGCGGCCGCCTGCCACATCGAGGACCAGGTCGGCGCCAAGCGTTGCGGTCACCGCCCGGGCAAGGAGATCGTCTCGCAGGGTGAAATGGTCGACCGGGTGAAGGCGGCCGCCGATGCCAAGACCGATCCGGACTTCTTCCTGATCGCGCGCACCGACGCCATCCAGGTGGACGGCGTGGACAAGGCTATCGAGCGCGCCATCGCCTGTGTCGAGGCCGGTGCCGATGGCATCTTCGCCGAGGCTGCCTACGACCTGGACACCTACCGCCGCTTCGTCGACGCGGTGAAGGTGCCGGTGCTGGCCAACATCACCGAATTCGGCGCCACCCCGCTGTTCAGCCGCGATGAACTGGCCTCGGCAGGCGTCGCGATCCAGCTGTTCCCGCTGTCGGCGTTCCGTGCCGCCAACAAGGCCGCCGAGAACGTCTACCAGGCGGTGCGCCGCGATGGCCACCAGCGCAACGTGGTGGACACCATGCAGACCCGCGAAGAACTCTACGACCGCATCGGCTACCACGCGTTCGAGCAACAGCTCGATGCACTGTTCGCCGCCAAGAAATAAGCAGTACCCTGCACCATCAAGTTTTCGGAGGGAAACATGAACGATACGACCGCAACCCCGACCTTCAAGCCGAAGAAGTCCGTCGCCCTGTCCGGCACCGCCGCCGGCAACACCGCGCTGTGCAGCGTGGGCCGTAGTGGCAACGATCTGCACTACCGTGGCTACGACATCCTGGACCTGGCCAACACCAGCGAGTTCGAGGAAATCGCCTACCTGCTGGTGCACGGCAAGCTGCCGACCCGCGCCGAGCTGGTTTCGTACAAGGCCAAGCTGAAGTCGCTGCGCGGCATTCCGGCAGCAGTGAAGGCGGCGCTGGAAGAACTGCCGCCGTCGGCACACCCGATGGACGTGATGCGCACCGGCGTGTCCGTGCTCGGCTGCGTGGCGCCGGAGAAGGACGACCACAACCATCCGGGCGCGCGCGACATCGCCGACAAGCTGATGGCCTGCCTCGGTTCGATGCTGCTGTACTGGTACCACTGGAGCCACAACGGCCGCGCCATCGACGTGGAAACCGACGATGACTCGATCGGTGGCCACTTCCTGCACCTGCTGCACGGCGAGAAGCCGCAGGAATCGTGGGTGAAGGCGATGCACACCTCGCTGATCCTGTACGCCGAGCACGAGTTCAACGCCTCGACCTTCACCTGCCGCGTCATCGCCGGTACCGGCAGCGACATGTACAGCGCGATCTGCGGTGGCATCGGCGCGCTGCGCGGCCCGAAGCACGGCGGCGCCAACGAAGTGGCGTTCGAAGTGCAGAAGCGCTACGACAACCCGGATGAAGCTGAGGAAGACATCAAGGCTCGCGTCGAGCGCAAGGAAGTGGTGATCGGTTTCGGCCACCCGGTCTACACCGTCTCCGATCCGCGCAACAAGGTGATCAAGGACGTGGCCCGCGAGCTGTCCGAAGAACAGTCCAGCATGAAGATGTACGACATCGCCGAGCGCCTGGAATCGGTGATGTGGGACATCAAGAAGATGTTCCCGAACCTGGACTGGTTCAGTGCCGTCAGCTACCACATGATGGGCGTGCCGACCGCGATGTTCACCCCGCTGTTCGTGATCGCCCGCACCGCCGGCTGGAGCGCGCACATCGTCGAGCAGCGCATCGACGGCAAGATCATCCGCCCGAGCGCCAACTACATCGGTCCGGAAGACCGCGACTTCGTCGCCATCGACAAGCGCGTCTGATCCCCCTGCTGTACCCATCCGGCCGGCCCCGTGCCGGCCGGATGCTTTCGCCGCCGCACCGCCGGCACCCGGCCCGCCTCAAGCACTCCGCCAGCCCATGAATACCGATTACCGCAAGAACCTCCCCGGCAGCACGCTGGACTATTTCGACGCGCGCGCCGCTGTCGATGCGATCCAGCCTGGCGCCTATGCCACCCTGCCGTACACCTCGCGCGTGCTGGCCGAGAACCTGGTGCGTCGCTGCGATCCGGCCACGCTCAGCGATTCGCTGAAGCAGCTGATCGAGCGCCGCCGCGACCTCGACTTCCCGTGGTTCCCGGCGCGCGTGGTCTGCCACGACATCCTCGGCCAGACCGCGCTGGTGGACCTGGCCGGCCTGCGCGATGCGATCGCTGACAAGGGTGGCGACCCGGCCAAGGTGAATCCGGTGGTGCCGGTGCAGCTGATCGTCGATCACTCGCTGGCGGTGGAGTGCGGTGGTTTCGATCCGCAGGCGTTCGAGAAGAACCGCGCCATCGAAGATCGCCGCAACGAAGACCGTTTCCACTTCATCGACTGGACCAAGCTGGCCTTCGAGAACGTGGACGTGATTCCGCCGGGCAACGGCATCATGCACCAGATCAACCTGGAGAAGATGTCGCCGGTGGTCTACGTGCAGGACGGCGTCGCCTTCCCGGACACCTGCGTGGGCACCGACAGCCACACCCCGCACGTGGACGCGCTGGGCGTGATCGCGATCGGCGTGGGCGGCCTGGAAGCGGAGAACGTGATGCTGGGCCGCGCCTCATGGATGCGCCTGCCGGACATCATCGGCGTCGAGCTGACCGGCAAGCCGCAGCCCGGCATCACTGCGACCGACGTGGTGCTGGCATTGACCGAGTTCCTGCGCAAGGAACGCGTGGTGGGCGCCTGGCTTGAATTCTTCGGCGAGGGTGCCGCGGCACTGACCATCGGTGACCGCGCCACCATTTCCAACATGTGCCCGGAGTACGGCGCGACCGCCGCGATGTTCTACATCGACGGGCAGACCATCGATTACCTGCGCCTGACCGGCCGCGAGGAATCGCAGGTGGCGCTGGTGGAGAACTACGCCCGTACCACCGGCCTCTGGGCCGATGACCTGGCCACCGCACAATACGAGCGCGTGCTGCGCTTCGATCTGTCGACCGTGGTGCGCAACATGGCCGGGCCGAGCAATCCGCATCGCCGCCTGCCGGTGGCCGAACTGGCCGAGCGCGGCATCGCCGACGAAGCCAAGCTGGAAGCGGGCAAGGCCGAGCAGGCGCAGGGGCTGATGCCCGACGGCGCGGTGATCATCGCCGCCATCACCAGCTGCACCAATACGTCCAATCCGCGCAACGTGATCGCCGCCGCACTGCTGGCGCGCAAGGCCAACGAGCGTGGCCTGCTGCGCAAGCCGTGGGTGAAGTCGTCGCTGGCGCCGGGTTCGAAGGCGGTGCAGCTGTACCTGGAAGAGGCCGGCCTGCTGCCGGACTTGGAAAAGCTCGGCTTCGGCATCGTCGCCTTCGCCTGCACCACCTGCAACGGCATGAGTGGCGCGCTGGACCCGAAGATCCAGCAGGAAATCATCGACCGCGACCTGTATTCCACCGCCGTGTTGTCGGGCAACCGCAACTTCGATGGCCGCATCCACCCGTATGCGAAGCAGGCCTTCCTGGCTTCGCCGCCGCTGGTGATCGCCTATGCCATCGCCGGCACCGTGCGCTTCGATATCGAGAAGGACGTGCTGGGCGTGGACACCGACGGCAACGAGGTGCGCCTGAAGGACATCTGGCCGAGCGACGCCGAGATCGACGCGGTGGTGAAGGCCTCGGTGAAGCCGGAGCAGTTCCGCCGCGTCTACAACCCGATGTTCAACGTGCGCGTGGAGCACGGTGCGGCGGTCAGCCCGCTGTACGACTGGCGCCCGCAGAGCACCTACATCCGTCGTCCGCCGTACTGGGAAGGCGCGCTGGCCGGTGAGCGTACGCTGTCTGGCATGCGCGCATTGGCGGTGCTGCCGGACAACATCACCACCGACCACCTGTCGCCGTCCAACGCGATCCTGGCGTCCAGTGCCGCCGGTGAGTACCTGGCGAAGATGGGCCTGCCGGAAGAGGACTTCAATTCCTACGCGACCCACCGCGGTGACCACCTGACCGCGCAGCGCGCTACGTTCGCCAATCCGAAGCTGTTCAACGAGATGGTGCGCAACGACGATGGCAGCGTGAAGCAGGGCTCGCTGGCGCGCGTGGAGCCGGAAGGCAAGGTGATGCGCATGTGGGAAGCGATCGAGACCTACATGGACCGCAAGCAGCCGCTGATCATCATCGCCGGTGCCGACTACGGCCAGGGCAGCTCGCGTGACTGGGCCGCCAAGGGCGTGCGCCTGGCCGGCGTGGAAGCGATCGCGGCCGAAGGCTTCGAACGGATTCACCGTACCAACCTGATCGGCATGGGCGTGCTGCCGCTGGAGTTCAAGCCGGGCACCACCCGCCTGACCCTGGGTATCGATGGCACCGAGACCTTCGACGTGATCGGTGAGCGCACCCCGCGTGCCGAGCTGACCCTGGTCATCCATCGCCGCGACGGCCAGGACGTCACGGTGCCGGTTACCTGCCGCTTGGACAGCGATGAGGAAGTGGCGATCTACGAAGCCGGCGGCGTGCTGCAGCGCTTCGCCCAGGACTTCCTGGAAGGCGCCAGGGTGGCGTGATAGCCGACTGAATGCCTGCCCCCGGAGGCCCGGGGGCGGGCTTGTCCGACTCGAGGGTGGGGCGCACACTGACTTGGCAAAAACTGCCAATGGAGAGTCTCATGGCCACCATGAACATTTCGCTGACCGACCCGCTCAAGCAGTTCGTGGACGAGGAAGTGCGCGAAGGCGGCTACTCCAGCACGTCGGATTATGTGCGTGATCTGATCCGCCAGCGCCAGCGCAGCAAGGCCGAAGAACTGCTCAAGCAGCTGATTGCCGAAGGGCTGGCTTCCGGGCCTGGCGTCCCGGTGACAGCCGACACATTTGAGCGTATGCGTCGCGAACTGACCGAAAGGATGGAGCGTGAAGGCGATTGAATGGAGGCCCAGGGCCGAAGCCGACGCAGCCGATGCCGCGCTATGGTTCGCACGGCAGGGGGGGGCTGGTGCTGGGTCGGCGCTTTCTCGCCGAGTTGGAGGCCACGCTTCAACGTATTGCGATGTTCCCTGCGTCAGGTTCCGTCCGCCATGCCGACCTCGCCGCACAGTTGCCGGCACTCTTGCGCTTCATGCAGGTTCCGGGCGTTGAACGCTATCTCGTCTACTACCTCGATCTGCCGGACCGCGTGGACGTCATGCGGGTGTGGTGCGTTGATCGTGGCCTTGACGCACTGATGCAAGACATTTCCTGAAATCCAAACGCTTGGATCCGACGATGAATTTTCTTCCGCAACTCCGAATTCCCGCCACCTACATGCGCGGCGGCACCAGCAAGGGCGTGTTCTTCCGCCTGCAGGACCTGCCCGAGGCCGCGCAGGTGCCGGGCGCCGCGCGTGACGCGCTGCTGATGCGCGTGATCGGTTCGCCCGATCCGTATGGCAAGCAGACCGATGGCATGGGGGGCGCCACCTCCAGCACCAGCAAGTGCGTGATCATCTCCACTGCCTCTGTGCCGGATCACGATGTCAACTATCTGTACGGTCAGGTGGCGATCGACACCGCCTTCGTCGATTGGAGCGGCAACTGCGGCAATCTCAGCACTGCGGTGGGTCCGTTCGCAATCGCCAACGGACTGATCGATCCGACCCGGGTACCGCGTGACGGCCTGTGCACCGTACGCATCTGGCAGGCCAACATCGGCAAGACCATCATCGCCCACGTGCCGATGCGCGATGGCGAAGTGCAGGAGATCGGCGATTTCGAGCTGGACGGCGTGACCTTCCCGGCGGCCGAGATCCAGCTGGAATTCATCGATCCGTCCGATGACGGCGATGCGGGCGCGATGTTCCCGACCGGCAATCTGGTCGATACCCTGGAAGTGCCCGGCGTGGGTAGCTTCGAGGTGACGATGATCACCGCCGGCATCCCGACCATCTTTCTCAACGCCGTCGACCTGGGCTACAGCGGCACCGAGCTGCAGCCGGCGATCAACGAAGACAAGGCCGCGCTGCAGAAGTTCGAGGCCATCCGCGCCTACGGCGCCTTGCGCATGGGGCTGATCAAGAGCCTGGAAGACGCGGCGACCCGCCAGCACACGCCGAAGGTGGCCTTCGTGGCGCCGGCACAGGACTACGTTTCGTCCAGCGGCAAGGCCATTCCGGCGTCGGCGATCGACCTGCATGCGCGTGCGCTGTCGATGGGCAAGCTGCACCACGCGATGATGGGAACTGCCGCCGTGGCGATCGGCACCGCAGCAGCGATTCCAGGCACCCTGGTCAATCGTGCGGCGGGTGGTGGCGAGCGGGAGGCGGTGACCTTCGGTCATCCCTCCGGCACGCTGCGCGTGGGCGCGCAGGCCGGCCTCGTTGACGGCCAGTGGACGGTGACCAAGGCCATCATGAGCCGCAGCGCCCGTGTGCTGATGGAAGGCAAGGTGCGGGTGCCGGCCGAGTAACCAGCCGGTCGGCGCTGGCATCACATGCTTCGGTAGATGCCAACCTTGGTTGGCATGGCATTGGCACCGCCCGGGCAATGTCCAGCGCCAACCAAGGTTGGCGACTACCGGGATGCGCGGCCTGACCTGCTTTTCTGAAGAGGAGATCGACGATGTCCGACAGCCACACCCCATCCAACGAGCGTGCAGCGTGGGATGCGCTGCTGGTGGACATCGTCGATTACGTGCGCGACGCACGCATCGACTCACCGCTGGCGTTCCAGACCGCGCACCACTGCCTGCTCGATACGCTTGGGTGCGGACTGGAGGCACTTTCTTTCCCGGCCTGCAGCAAGCTGCTCGGTCCACTGGTGCCGGGCATCAGCGTGGTCAACGGCGCGCGCGTGCCGGGCACGCACTACGTGCTGGACCCGGTGCAGGCCGCCTTCAACCTCGGCGCAATGGTGCGTTGGCTGGATTTCAACGACACCTGGCTGGCGGCCGAATGGGGCCATCCGTCGGACAACCTGGGCGGCATCCTTGCCGTCTGCGATTGGCTGGGGCGCAACGCGCAGGCCCTGCGTCGTCCGCCGCCGACCGTGCACGATGTGCTGCTGGCGATGATCAAGGCGCACGAGATCCAGGGCGTGCTGGCGCTGCAGAACTCCTTCAACCGGGTGGGGCTCGACCACGTGGTGCTGGTCAAGGTGGCCACCACTGCCGTGGTCGCCCAACTTCTCGGGCTGGACCGCGAGCGCATGCTCAATGCGCTGTCGCTGGTCTGGGTCGATGGCCAAGCGCTGCGCACCTACCGGCACGCTCCCAACACCGGCACGCGCAAGAGCTGGGCGGCCGGCGATGCGACCAGTCGTGGCGTGCGCCTGGCCTTGATGGCGGCCAGTGGTGAGATGGGCTATCCCAGCGTGCTCAGCGCGCCAACCTGGGGCTTCGAGGCCGTGTCCATGCGCGGTCAGGCACTGACGCTGGGGCGACCGTTGGGCAGCTATGTGATGGAGAACGTGCTGTTCAAGATCAGCTACCCGGCCGAGTTCCACGGCCAGACCGCAGTGGAGGCCGCGGTCATGCTGCACCAGCAGTTGCGTGCGATGGGGCGGCGGGTCGAGGACATCGCGCACATTGCGATCCGGACCCAGGAAGCCTGCATCCGCATCATCGACAAGCAGGGCCCACTGCATAACCCGGCCGACCGCGACCACTGCGTGCAGTACATGGTCGCCATCGCGCTGCTGCACGGGCGGTTGACGGCCGAGGATTACGAGGACGACGTTGCCGCCGACCCGCGAATCGACGCACTGCGCGCGAAGATGACCTGCCATGAAGACCCGCAGCTCAGCGCCGATTACCTGGACCCGGAAAAGCGCAGCATCGCCAACGGCCTGAGCGTGCGCTTCACCGATGGCACCGAGCTGCCCGAGGTACTGGTGGAATACCCGCTGGGCCACGCGCGCCGACGTGAGGAGGGCATTCCACTGCTGATGGACAAATTCCGCCGGCACCTGGCCCACCGCTTCCCGACCAGCCAGCAGCAGCGCATCCTGGCCGCATCGCTGGACCCGGTGGCCCTGGCGGCAATGCCGGTGACCGACTACGTGGACCTGTACCTGCCGGTGTAGCAACGCTTTGGTGGATCTGACACCACGCCTGCTCGCCGGGCACGTGGCTGCACCTGCTTTGGTAGGTGCCAACCTTGGTTGGCACGGCCGACGCCAACCAGGGTTGGCATCTACCGGGATGCTTTGGTCCACGCTGCAGTCTGCAGAGGTTCCTCAGAGATAGTGTAATCCCGCGATAGCGATAGACTAAGCCGGATCAGATCGCATATGTGGAAAGGCATCCATAGTCGGTGCGTACCGAAATGGCATTGTCTCCCGTCCATGCAATATGCGCGGTACGCACCACATGATCGACGGGAAAGCGTCGAATTTCCCTCATATCCGTGAAGTCGTGAAGGGCAATATGTCCACGGTGCAGGATGGCGAGTCGCTTGCTATCGCTATCCAGTGCAAAGTCAGTTCGTGTCATGTCAGCGAACTCCGGCCACCCGGGGCGGGATTCGCCTGTTGCCGCGTCCAGGCACAGCAGGCGCCACCGTCCATACTCTTCCAACGCCAACAACCAGCGCCCATCCGCGCTCCACTCCATCTTGACGATCATTTCAAAATCAGCCTGATGTCGGCGCACGGTCTTGGCCTGGGCGACATCGATGTACTCGATCTCACCCGGATTGGCACAGCAGGCAAGCATCGTGGCATCCGCTGAGAGCGTGCCCATCATCTGCTCGGAATGCCCGCCAACCATCGCAGGGGAGCGCGCCAGCTGCATGATGTGCCTTCCATCGTCGAGTCTCATTACCGTTACCTGCTCACCGTCATGCCATGCGGCATGCCCGTTGGACCTTGTCAGGAAGGGCGATGACAGTACGGATGCATCGCTGATCCGCTGGGGAGGACTGCCATCTGAAGTCCAAAGGTAGATTCCAGAGTCGAATCGAATCAGGAATCCTGTCCGGTCATCCGTAGGTAGTGCCGACCAGGCAAGGTCCGTCTTGCTTGATCGCCAACCATGGATGATCTCAGCGTCTTCACCAATGAGCAGCAACATGTCGGTTGCCGCACCATGCGTGTCTTCGTCCTGGTGCTGATTGGTCGCCAGCTTCCCATTGCAACCCGCAATCATCAGGGCTCCCGTGTACCCCCCGCCAATGTAACGATGCATGCAGGGTTCGCCTGCGGCAGCAGCAGGGTTCACGAGTACGAAGCCCTTTTTCAGCCGCGACCACTCCTGTTTGATGGCCCATTTCAGTGCCTCGTCGGGACTCGGGAAGTCTTTCAACTGTGACTTCAGCTTCCCGGGGCTTCCGGAGGTGACTTCGACAGTACCTCGGTCACATCGCGTACCCCAGACCTTACCGGTCGCTGGATCCTGAATCATGCGTACTCGTGTCATTGCAATGTTCACTGCTGTTCAGAAGGCCTGATGCCGATGCTACAGCGGCGACTGAAGGCCGATTGGGAAGTCGCTCAATCGAGGGTTGAACCCGTCACTTTGGGGCGACTTCGGCCTTCTCTCCGCCGGGACATTGCGCGCCACGATTGGGGGAGCGCCCGATCCCAAGCCAGACAGGTTGCCGGCATCGGCCTGTGCCTGGCGCGGCGGGGGAGGGGCACTTGGGTAGGTGCCAACCTTGGTTGCCACGGCTATCGCCAACCGAGGTTGGCGGCTACCGGTTCCGCCGGCCAGCGGCCGGCACTACCCGCCCGGGCAATTGCCGAATTCGCGTCAACACCTTGACGCGGCCTGCCTATAATGGCCGCCTCGATCAAGGAGTGACGACATGAGCGGTCCGGCACGGCGGAAGCGGTGGGGATGGGCGGCGGCGGTACTGGCAGGAGGCCTGTTGCTGGGCCTGGCCGGCTGCCGCAACGACGGCGGGCAGCTGCCCAAGGCCAGTGGTGAGGCGATCACCACCAAAGCCGAGCAGGTGAAGGAATTCACCCTGCTGCGCGCCTACCCGGACCAGAAGAATGACGGCCTGTCGCTGGCGCTGGAGTTCTCGCGCCCACTGGTCGGCACCCAGGATTTCGACAAGCTGGTGCGCTTCGAAGAGAAGGTCGGCACCGACGACAGCAGCTGGACGCTGTCCGATGACGGCCTGACCCTGCGTTACCCGTTCGTCGAGGCCGGCAAGGAGTTCAGCCTGGTGGTCTCGCCGGACCTGCTGGCCGCCGATGGCAGCCGGCTGGGCAAGGAACTGAAGCAGAAGGTGTTCAGCGGCGAGCTGAGGCCGGTGGTTGGCTTCGCCTCGCAGGGCAGCGTGCTGCCGGCCAAGGACAGCCGTGGCCTGCCGGTGGTCTCGGTGAACGTGCCGGAGGTCGACGTCGAGTTCCTGCGCGTGCGCGAGAAGGACCTGCCGACCTTCTTCAGCCAGTACCAGCGCGGCGGCCGCCGTGGCAGCTGGGAGCTGAGCAGCGACTACGAGCGCAGCCCGATCAACAAGCTGGCCGAGCCGGTCTACGTCAACCGTTTCATCCTGGGGGGCAAGAAGAACGAGCGGGTGCTGACCTACCTGCCGACCCAGGACATCAAGGAACTGCAGGAGCCGGGCCTGTACTTTGCCCTGCTCAAGCGCACCGGTGACTACGAAGGCGAGTTCGATACCGCGTTCTTCTCGGTCAGCGACATCGGCCTGCATACCCGTGCCTACAAGGACAAGCTGTTCGTGCACACCGCCGGCCTCAAGGACGGCGCGCCGCTGAAGGGCATCGACCTGCGCGTGCTGGATGCCAAGGGCGAAGTGGTGCTGAAGGGCAGCACCGACGGCAACGGCAATGCGCTGCTGAACTACACGCTGGATGCCACTCACGTGCTGGTCGCCAGCACGGGCAAGGACACCAGCTTCCTGCCGTTCAACCAGCCGGCGCTGGACCTGAGCGAATTCGCCGTGGCCGGCCGTGACAATGCCTGGTTCGACGTCTATGCCTGGTCCGGGCGCGACCTGTATCGCCCGGGCGAAACCGTGCGCCTGTCCGCACTGCTGCGCGACAACGATGGCAAGCCGGTCAAGGCTCAGCCGGTGTTCCTGCGCCTGAAGCAGCCCGACGGCAAGACCTTCCGCGAGACCCGCCTGCAGCCGGGCGAGCAGGGCTACATCAACTTCGAGCAGGTGATCCCCGCCGAGGCGCCGACCGGGCGCTGGCAGGTCGAATTCCGCACCGACCCGGCCAGCAAGGAAGCGATCCAGGGCATGACCCTGCGCATCGAGGAGTTCCTGCCGGAACGCATGAAGCTGGACCTGGACAGCGCGCAGAAGACGCTGAAGCCGGGTGAGGACCTGCGCCTGCAGGCCAATGGTGCCTATCTGTATGGCGCGCCGGCCGATGGCAACCGCTTCACGGCACGTATGGCGGTGGCCGCCGAACAGAAGCCGGTGGAGGGCCTGCCGGGCTATTTCTTCGGTGACCCGACCCTGCAGCTGCCGCGCGAGGCCAAGGACGTGATCGATACCACGCTGCCGGGCAACGGCCAGCTGCGTGAGGACGTCGCGTTGCCGGAAGAGGCAGCCAAGGCCAAGGCGCCGATTGCCGTAGTGCTGTCCGGCAGCCTGTATGAAACCGGTGGCCGCACGGTCACCCGTACCCTGAAGCGGGTGATGTGGCCGGCCAACGCCCTGGTCGGTGTACGCCCGCTGTTCAACCCGGAGGACGGTGCCGATTCCAACGGCAACGCGCGCTTCGAATTGATGCGCGTGGATGCTGCTGGTACGCCGCAGCCGGCCAAGGGCCTGAAGATCACCCTGGTGCGCGAGCTGCGCGACTACCACTGGACCTTCAACGACAACCGCTGGGACTACGATTTCACCCGCCGTTTCGAGAACAAGGAAACCCGCACCGTCGATGCCGGCAGCAGTGCGGTCGCCTTCGATTTCCCGGTGGAGTGGGGCGAGTACCGGGTGGACGTGTTCGACCCGTCCACCGGCCTGACCAGCCGTTACCCGTTCCGCGCCGGCTGGAGCTGGGGTGATGACAACCGCGGCCTGGACGCGCGCCCTGACAAGATCAAGCTGGGCCTGGACAAGACCGGCTACAAGGCAGGCGACACGCTAGAGGTGACGGTGACCCCGCCGCACGCCGGCAAGGGCATCCTGATGGTCGAGACCGACCGCATGCTGTACGTGCAGGACATCGACGCCAAGCCGGGTTCGACCTTCAAGATTCCGGTCACCGCTGACTGGGAGCGCCACGACGTCTACATCACCGCGCTGGTGTTCCGCGGCGGCAGTGCGCCGAGCAAGATCACCCCGGCCCGTGCGGTGGGCGTGGTGCACGTACCGATGGATCGCAAGGGGCGCACCGTGGCCGTCGGCCTGGCAGCGCCCAAGCAGATGCGACCGGAACAGGACCTGCCGGTGACGGTCAGCGCACCGCAGCTGGCCGGCAAAATGGCGCACGTCACGGTCTCGGCGGTGGACGTGGGCATCCTCAACATCACCCGCTTCCCGGTGCCCGATGCCGGTGCGCACTTCTTCGCCCAGCGTCGTCTCGGCATTGATGCCTACGACATCTACAGCCGGGTGATCGAGAGCTTTGACGGCGGTGCCGGCAAGCTGAAGTTCGGTGGCGACATGGCGCTGCAGGCGTTGCCGCAGGCCAAGCGCCCGACCGCGCGCGTGCAGACCGTGGACCTGTTCTCTGGCCCGGTGCAGCTCGATGCCAAGGGCATCGCCCGCATCCGCCTGAAGGTGCCGGACTTCAACGGTACCCTGCGGGTGTCGGCACTGGTCTACAGCGATGACCAGTACGGCAAGCGCGACGTGGAAACCGTTGTGCGTGCGCCGATCCTCGCCGAAGCCAGCATGCCGCGCGTGCTCGCTCCGGGCGACCGCAGCACCGTGACCCTGGATGTGCAGAACTTCACCGGCAAGCCGGGCCAGTTCAACGTGAAGGTGGAAAGCGAGGGCCCGCTGAACCTGGGCGAAGGCAGCCGCAGCGTGCAGTTGAATGCCGACGCCAAGACCACGTTGAGCTTCCCGCTTTCGGCACGCGAGGGCCACAGCGTGGCCAAGGTGCGGGTGCGGGTGGACGGCAACGGCTTCAAGGCCGATCGCCGTTACGACCTGCCGGTGCGTGCGGCGTGGCCGCAGGTGCTGCGTTCGCAGGTGCGCACGCTTGATCCGTTGGCCGCGGTCAGCCTCGATAACAGCCTGACCGATGGCCTGATGGCCGAGTCGGTGAATGCCCGCCTGCTGGTCAGCCCGCTGCCGCCGATCCCGTTCGCCAGTGCGCTGCAGGGTGCATTGAACTACCCGTATGGCTGTGCCGAGCAGACCACCAGCAAGGGCTACGCCGCACTGATCCTGGACCAGGCCACTTCGTCGATGCTCGGTGCCGACGGCCTGGATGCCAAGACCCGTCGCGAGCGCATGGAAGGTGCGTTTGGCCGCTTGGCGTCGATGCAGGTGGCTAATGGCAACTTCTCGATGTGGGGTGACGACGGCTACGTGAACCCGTGGCTGACCCCGTACATCACCGAGTTCCTGCTCGATGCCAAGGACGCCGGTTTTGCGGTGCCCGACAACGTGCTGCAGAAGGCGCTCAACCGCCTCAGCGAGGATCTGCTGTCCGGTGGCAACCAGTTCTATGGCCAGGACGACCGCGAGAAGCTGAAGTTCGCCAACCAGGCGTACTCGGGCTACGTGCTGGCCAGGGTCAACCGTGCGCCGCTGGGTACCCTGCGCACGCTGTACGACAACGAGCGCAGCAAGGCGGTCGGCGGCCTGTCGCTGGTCCACCTGGGCGTGGCGCTGTCGTTGCAGGGCGATGCCAAGCGCGGCCAGGCCGCGCTGGCGGCGGCTTTCGCCAAGTCCAGCAGCGAACGCCCGTCTTACTTCGGCGACTACGGCAGTGCGATCCGTGATGACGCGCTGATGATCGCGCTGACCCACGAAAACAAGCTGGCCAAGCCGGCCTGGGATGCACGTGCGGTTGACCTCGGCCGTGGCCTGGATGCGCGCCGCAATGCCGGCTGGATGTGGCTGAGCACGCAGGAACAGGTAGCGATTGCCCGCCTTGGCAAGGCACTGGCCGCCAACCAGAAGGCGCTGGTGGCCGGTGAACTGGTGATCGGTGGCAACACCGAAGCCATCGGCGAACGCAAGCTGTTCGGCCGCAACTTCAGTGCAAATGAACTCGCCAGCGGCGTGCGCTTCACCCCGCAGGGCCAGCCGCCGATGTTCGCCAGCATCGACGTGGCCGGTATTCCGCGCAGCGCGCCGGCGCCGGACAACAGCGTGCTGGGCGTCGAGCGCAGCTACTACGGCACCGATGGCAAGCCGTGGTCGCCGCGGCCGCTGAAGGAAGGCGAAGCCCTGATCGTGCGCGTCACCGTCACTGCCGACACCACGATGCCCGATGCACTGCTGACCGACCTGCTGCCGGCCGGCCTGGAGATCGAGAACTTCAACCTGGGCGATGCCAAGCAGTGGGCCGACGTGGTGGTCGATGGCATCACCATCAGCGACCGGGGTGAAGCCGCCGATACCAAGCACGAGGAATTCCGCGACGACCGCTACGTGGCCGCGCTGAAGCTCTCGCGTGGCAGCAAGGCCAACGTGTTCTACCTGGTGCGTGCGGTGACCCCGGGTACCTACTCGGTGCCGCCGCCGCTGGTGGAGGACATGTACCGGCCGCAGCTGCGTGGCGTTGGCCGCAGCAACCCGACCACGATCACGGTGGTACAGCCTTGATCCCACGGATGGGCCGCGACGGCGCGGCCCGTCCAGCTGGCAAGCTCCAATGCGGCACGCTGCAATGACGAACACGATGACGACCCGGCGGGCGGCCCTGCGCCGCCGGCTGCAGCCACTGTGGCCGTGGCTGCGCTGGGGTACGGCGGCCACGCTGGCACTGCTGCTGGTGCTGGATTTCGCCTTCCCGCCGCCGCTGCCGAAGCAACGCGATACCAGCACCCTGGTGGTGGCTGCCGACGGCACGCCATTGCGCGCGTTTGCCGATGCCGAGGGCGTGTGGCGCTATCCGGCCTCGATCGACAGCGTCTCACCGCTGTACTTGCAGGCGTTGCTGACCTATGAAGACCGCTGGTTCTGGCGCCATCCGGGCATCAACCCGCTGGCGATCCTGCGGGCCAGCGGCCAGCTGCTGCGCGGTGGTCGCATCGTGTCCGGTGGCTCGACCCTGACCATGCAGGTCGCACGCATCCTCGATCCGCATACGCGCACGCCCTGGGGAAAGCTCAAGCAGATGCTGCGCGCGGTGCAGCTGGAAGTTCACCTGAGCAAGCGGCAGATCCTGGCCCTGTATCTGGAGCGCGCGCCCTACGGTGGCACCATCGAGGGCGTGGAAGCGGCCAGCTGGGCCTATCTGGGCAAGCCGGCGGCGCAGCTGTCACATGCCGAGGCCGCCTTGCTGGCGGTACTGCCACAGGCACCGAGCCGGCTGCGCCCGGACCGCCACCCGGAAGCCGCGCAGAAAGCGCGTGACAAGGTGCTGTCACGCATGGCCGAACTGGGCGCGTGGACGCCGGAGGAAGTGCAGGATGCGCGCATCGAGAACGTGGTGGCACGCTCGCTGCGACCTCCGTTGCACGCCGCGCTGCTGGCGCAGCGCCTGCATTCGGCGCATCCGGGCCAGGCGCGCATCCAGAGCAGCATCGACATCGGCCTGCAGCGCACGCTGGAAGAACGCGTGGCGAGCTATTTCTCGACACTGCCCGAGCGTACTTCGGCGGCCTTGCTGGTGGTCGACAACCAGACTCTGCAGGCGCGTGCCTACGTCGGTACGTTGTCCTTTGGTGACCGCCAGCGGCTCGGCCACGTCGACATGGTGCAGGCCTGGCGCTCGCCGGGCTCCACGCTCAAGCCGTTCCTGTATGCGATGGCGCTGGACGATGGCCTGATCCATTCGGAAAGCCTGCTGGTCGATGCGCCGCAGAGTTTCGGTAGCTACCGGCCCGGCAACTTCGACATGGCCTTCAATGGGCCGATTGGTGCCTCCAGTGCATTGCGGCTGTCACTCAATGTGCCCTCGGTGGACCTGCTGCAGCGGGTCGGGGCCGCGCGCTTCGCCGCGCGCCTGTCGCACTCCGGCATCCAGCTGCGTTTCCCGCCGGGCAGCACGCCCAACCTGTCTTTGATTCTGGGCGGCACCGGTGCGCGGCTGGAAGATCTGGTCGGTGCGTTCGCCGCGCTCAACCGCAACGGCATTGCCGGACGCGTGCGCTACACCGATGACGAACCGATGATCGAGCGGCGCCTGGCCTCGCCGGGCGCAAGCTGGATCGTGCGCGAGATGCTGGAATCGAACCCTCGCCCGGGCTACAGCGTCGGCACCTTCGATGTCGGTGGCCGCCCGCGCGTGGCGTGGAAGACCGGCACCAGTTACGGGTACCGCGATGCGTGGGCGATCGGCAGCACGCGCCACTACACCGTGGGCGTGTGGGTGGGCCGGCCGGACGGCACACCGCTACCGGGCCAGTACGGCGCGGTGACCGCGCTGCCGCTGATGTTCGAAGTGGTGGACAGCCTGCCGCGCCAGCGCGGGGATTCGGCTGCTGCACCGATGCCGGCAAGTGTCAGCCAGGAAGATATCTGCTGGCCCACCGGCGAACGCGCCGAAGGCCTGCCGACGGCACTGTGCCAGCGGCGGATGTCGGCCTATCTGCTGGACGGCGCGGCACCACCGACCTTCCCCGAGCGCGAGGCGCGGCGCTGGCAGCCGGGGCGGCAGCGTTACTTGGCAGACGCGCGGACCGGACTGCGTGTGTCGGCCGATTGCCGTGCGTCACACGAGGAGGTGACACGCGAGATCGCGCGCTGGCCGGCGTTGTTGTCACCGTGGTTGCCCAAGGCCACGCGCGCTGCCTCGCAGTTGCCGGCGTTGTCGCCGGATTGCCGCGACGACGGGCGTGAGGCCAGCGTGGCCCTGCACATCGATGGCCTCAATGATGGCGCTGCACTGGCGCGTGCACCCAATGCCGAACATGGCGTGCGCCTGCAGCTGCGCGCGCTGGGCAGCGAGCAGGCGGTGGACTGGCTGCTGGATGGCCGTTGGATCGCGCAGACCCGTGGCGCGCAGTTGATGCAGCGCGAGTTCGCCGAGCCGGGCGCACACACCCTGACCGCGCTGGCGGCCGATGGCGCGTGGACGCAGGTGCGGTTCAACGTTCTCCGCTAGATGCCGACCTTGGTCGGCGCGCGGTCCAACGCCAACGACACCGCAGTGCTCTGGTAGGTGCCAACCTTGGTTGGCACGCGATAAATGCGCCCACCAAGGTGGGCATCTACCAAGGCGTATGCGGGGCCGCTATTCCCCGATCCACCCATCCAGCAGGTCGGCGAATTCGTCGGCGTGTTCCTCTTCCTGCGCCAGTATCTCTTCAAGGATGCGCTTGGTGGTGGTATCGCGGTCGCCGATGAAGTTGATCATCTCGCGGTAGCTGTCGATGGCGATGCGTTCGGCCACCAGGTTCTCGCGCACCATGTCGCGCAGGTCGCTGCCTTCCTTGTACTCGGCATGCGAGCGCGCGGTCAGCGTGTCGGGGTTGAAGTCCGGCTCGCCGCCGAGCTGGACGATGCGCTCGGCCAGCTTGCCGGCGTGCGCCTGTTCCTGCTGTGCATGTTCGAGGAATTCGCCTTTCACCGCGTCGGCCAGCATGCCCTTGGCCATGAAGTAGTGCCGGTAGTAGCGCAGCACGCATACGTACTCGGTGGCCAGTGCATCGTTGAGCAGCTTGATCACGACCTTGCGGTCGGCGCTGTAGCTGTCGGTGATCGCACCGTCTTCGATGTTGCGCCGGGCGCGTTCGCGCAGGGTCTTGCGGTCGCTGATGCCGGGAACCCTGGCGGCGGGCTTTGCGGCTTTGGCTGGCTTGGTGGACATGGCTGGCCGTTTCCTCTTGCGGTGGGGAATCAGGTAGGCAGGTGCTCCAGCACGTATTCGGCCGAAGACACCTCGAACTGGCCCGGCTGCTCGATCCAGGCCGCACGCACCACGCCATCGACCACGTACAGCGCGAAGCGCCGCGAGCGGATGCCCATGCCCGAGGCGCTGGCGTCGAGCTCCAGGCCGAGCGCGCGGGTCAGTTCGGCATTGCCGTCGGACAGCATCAGCAGGCCCTCGGGCACGCTCTGGTCGGCGGCCCATGCCTTCATCACGAACGGGTCGTTGACGGCCATGCAGTAGACGTCGATGCCGCGCTGGCGGAACGCCTGGAACTTCTCGACGTAGCCGGGCAGGTGGCGCGCCGAGCAGGTCGGGGTGAACGCGCCGGGCACGGCGAACAGCACCACCTTGCGTGCGTCGAACAGCGAATGCGTATCGAGCGTTTCGATGCCCTCGCGGATGCGCTTGAGGGTCACTTCCGGAATGCGGTCGCCGACATGGATGGTCATGGGGAACTCCTTGCTGGGGCAGGCTAGTGGGCCGGATGGGACAGGGGCGTCAAGACATTGGAAAACCCGTGTGCAGGCCCCATCTTCAGGCTTTGCGGCGGGGGCTTCCAGCCACAGCGTGGCGCATGGGGATGGCAGTCGCATTGCGCAGGATCAGTCGGCCTCACCGTGGCCGCACGAGGGGCGGCGTAGCATGCCGGCGCGTAGAATGAACCCGGGGCGGCGCCACCGGCGCGGCCGAAGCAGATCGAGGTAGCTGGATGGAATTCAAGGATTACTACGCCACCCTGGGGGTGGAACCGAGCGCGGGCGAGGCGGAGATCAAGACCGCCTACCGCCGGCTGGCACGCAAGTACCACCCGGACGTCAGCAAGGAGGCCGGGGCCGAAGACAAGTTCAAAGCGGTCAACGAGGCCTACGAGGCGCTGCGCGATCCGGAAAAGCGCGCGGCCTACGACCAGCTGCGCGCGCAGGGCTATCGCCCGGGCGAGGAGTTCAACGTGCCGCCGAACTATGGTGGTGCTGGCGGTTTCAATTTCGAGGAAGTATTCGGCGGTGGCGGCCCCAATGGCGGCTTCAGCGACTTCTTCGAGAGCCTGTTCGCGCGCCAGCGTGGCGGTGGTGGCGCTGGTCCGGGGCCGGGCTTCAGCAGCCAGGGCCACGCGCCCAACCGCGACACCCGCGCCAAGCTGTCGGTTCCGCTGGAAGCGGCCTACAGCGGCGACAGCCTGCGCATCACCGTCAACGGCAAGCAGCTGGACGTGCGCGTGCCCAAGGGCATCCGCCCAGGCCAGGTGATCCGGCTGGCCGGGCAGGGCAACCATGGCGGCAACCTCCTGCTGGAAGTGGAATACGCCGCCCACCCGCAGTTCGAGGTCGATGGCCGCAACATCCTCTACACGCTGCCGGTCACGCCGTGGCAGGCCGCGCTGGGTACGAGCATCAGCGTGCCGACCCTGGGTGGAGCGGTGGAATTGAAGATTCCGGCCGATTCCGATGCTGGCCGCAAGCTGCGCCTGCGTGGCCGTGGGCTGCCAGGCAATCCGGAGGGCGACCAGATCGTCGAGATCGAGATCGTGGCCCCGGCCGCGACTGACGAGGCGCAGAAGAAGGCGTACCGGAACCTGGCCAAGGCCTTCGGCGAGACCATTTGAAGGTAGTGCCGGCCGCTGGCCGGCAACTTCATTGCCCGGGACGGTGATGCGTGGTTGCCGGCCAGCGGCCGGCACTACCGCGCGTGTCTCAGCCCTGCCCGGCGAACACCCGTTCCAGCACCTCGGACAGCTCGTCTTCCGAGAACGGCTTGGTGATGTAGGCCTTGGCGCCCTGGCGCATGCCCCACATGCGGTCGGTGTCCTGGTCCTTGGTGGTCACCAGGATCACCGGAATATGCCGGGTCGCCTCGTCGCGGGCGAGGGTGCGCGTGGCCTGGAAACCGTTGAGGTTCGGCATCACCACGTCCATCAGGACCAGGTCGGGCAGCTCGGCCTTGGCGGTTTCGACCCCGGCGGCGCCATCGGTGGCGGTCAGGATCTGGTGCCCGAGCTTCTCGACGATGCGCTGTATCCCCAACAGCTGCGACGGTGAGTCGTCGACGATCAGAATGCGTGCCATGTTGTTCCCCATGTAATGCCCGCAGTGTAGTGCGGGCCCATTACTGGCGGGAGGGGCGCATCTGCCGTCCGTCGCCTGCCTGCGACGTTCAGTCGATCCGCACCACGGTGCGGCCCAGCGAATCGCCGGCCAGCATCCGTTCGAACACGGCAGGAAGGCCATCGAGGCCGACTTCGGCGGTGCAGATGCGGTCCAGCTGCTGCGGCTTCCAGTCACTGCCCAGCCGCGACCACACTTCTTCGCGCAGCCCGCGCGGTGCATTGGCCGAGGACACGCCCAGCAGTGACACGCCGCGCAGGATGAACGGCATCACCGTCATGTCCAGCGTCGGACTGGCGGCCAGGCCGGCACTGACCACGCTGCCGTAGGGCACGGTCTGCGCCAGCAGGCTGGCAAGCATGTCGCCTCCGGCATTGTCGAGGCCCCCGCCGAAGCGGGCCGACTGCAGTGGGCCGGTATCGGCCAACGCCGAGCGTGGCAGCACCTCGGCGGCACCGATGCCGTGCAGGAAGTCGGACTGCTCCGGCTTGCCACTGACCGCGTGCACGGTATAGCCGGCACGGCTGAAGATGGACAGCGCCAGCGCGCCCACACCGCCGCTGGCGCCGGTGACCGCCAGCGGGCCGAGCTCCGGGGTCTGCCGGTTGTCCTGCAGGCGCAGCAGCGCCAGCGCCGCCGTGAAGCCGGCGGTGCCCAGCACCATTGCCTCGCGGGCACTCAGCCCGGCCGGCAGCGCGATCACCGCGCTCGACTCCAGCCGCACATACTGGCTGTAGCCGCCATCGCGGGTCTCGCTGAGGCCGCAGCCGGTGGCCAGTACCGCATCGCCTTCACGCCAGGCCGGGTCGGTGCTGGCGACCACGGTACCGGCTACGTCGATGCCGCCGACCAGCGGGAAGCGGCGCAGGATCCTGCCCTTGCCGGTGCCCGCCAGCGCGTCCTTGTAGTTGACTGAAGACCACTGGGCGCGGATCAGCACCTGGCCGGGGTTGAGGTCGTCGACAGTGAGCTGGGCCAGGCCGCTGCGGTAGCCGGCGTCGTCGTTTTCGATGCGGAAGGCGGTGAACGGGGTGGTGGGGGCCATCGGCGTTGCCTGACTTCGAGGAAAACGCCACCTTACCCCGTTGCCCCCCTTTCGATCCTGCCGATCCGCCCCATCTTGTATGATCGGTGATGGTTTCACGGCTGGTGGTGCGGGAAGGGCCCGCGCCGCAGCCCAAATCTTGATGGAGCGTGCATGGCCTGGAATACACCCGGCGGCAACAAGGGCGGACAAGGCCCCGAGGACAATCGACGCGGGCCCTTCGGGTCGCGCGGCGGTGGCAATGGTGGTGGCTGGGGCGGACTGCCCGGGCCGCTGAAGGACCTGTTCGACGGTGGCATCATGCGTTGGGTGGTTGCAGCCGTGGTGTTGCTGGTGCTGTTCTCCAGCTTCCAGCTGATCGGCGAACAGCAGCGTGGCGTGGTGCTGCGCTTCGGCCAGTTCTCGCGCATCCTGCAGCCCGGCCCGAACTTCAAGCTGCCGTGGCCGATCGAATCGGTCACCAAGGTCAATGCCACCGAGATCAAGACCTTCTCGATCCAGGTGCCGGTACTGACCCGTGACGAGAACATTGTCAACGTCTCGCTGAACGTCCAGTACCGCATCGACGACCCGCAGCAGTACCTGTTCGGCACGGTCGATGCCAACCAGGTGCTGGAGCAGTCGGCGCAGAGCGCGGTGCGCGAGGAAGTCGGCCGTGCCGACCTCAACGCGGTACTGAACAACCGTGGCCCGCTGGCCGTGGCCGCCGAGGAGCGCCTGCAGGCGCTGCTGAAGGCGTTCAAGACCGGCCTGACCGTGACCGGCCTGACCCTGCAGGACGCCCGTCCGCCGGAAGAAGTGAAGCCGGCCTTCGACGAGGTCAACGGTGCGCAGCAGGTCAAGGAACGCCTGATCAACGAAGCCCAGGCTTATGCCGCCAAGGTCGTGCCGGAAGCCCGAGGCCAGGCCTCGCGCGCCCGTACCACCGCCGAAGGCTACAAGCAGGCCGTGGTCTCCAAGGCCGAGGGTGACGCGCAGCGCTTCAGCCTGTTGCAGGCCCAGTACAAGGACGCCCCGGAAGTGACCCGCAAGCGCCTGTGGCTGGAGACCGTGCAGCAGGTGCTGAGCGAGAACCGCAAGGTGATCGGTGGCGATGGCCGCCAGCTGATCTACGTGCCGATGACCGGCGATACCCGTCCCACCACCTCGGCCCCGCCGGGAGTGACCAATCCGGAGGTGGTGATGCCGTCGCTGCCGGGTGCAGCGGCGGAAGCTTCCCGTGATCCGGGCCGGCCGGTGGGCCGCCCGACCGGGCGACCGAGCGGCCGTGAGGAGGGCAGCCGATGAAGAGTCCTATCTGGATCGCCGTGATCGTGGCGGTGGTGCTGGGCCTGCTTGGCTCGGTGTACGTGGTCCGTGAGGACCAGACCGCCATGGTGCTGAACCTGGGCAAGGTGGTGCGTTCGGACATCAAGCCGGGCCTGCACTTCAAGGTGCCGGTGGTGGAAACGGTGAAGGTCTTCGACCGCCGCTTCCAGGTGCTCGACACCGCCCCGGCGCGTTACTTCACCGCCGAGCAGAAGGACGTCAGCGTCGACTTCTTCGCCATCGGCTACATCTCCAACGTGGGTGACTACTTCCGTGCCACCGGTGGCGATCCGCGCATCGCCAATGCCCGCCTGGCACCGATCATCACCGACTCGCTGCGCAACCAGATCAACTCGCGCACCCTGCAGCAGCTGGTCTCCGGCGACCGCAGCGAGCTGATCGCCGAGCAGCTGAAGGGGATCAACGAAGCGGTGGCCGGCCTCGGCATGCAGATGATCGACCTGCGCATCAAGCAGGTGGACCTGCCCACCGACAGCCAGGTGATCAATGACGTGTACGAGCGCATGCGCGCCCAGCGCAAGCAGGAAGCGGCCAAGCTGCGTGCGGAGGGCGAGGAGCAGTCGTTGACCATCCGCGCCCAGGCCGACCGTGACAGCACCGTGCTGATCGCTGAGGCAGAGCGTGATGCACAGCGCCTGCGCGGTGAAGGCGACGCCGATGCGGCGCGCATCTATGGCAAGGCCGGCTCGGCCGACCCGTCGTTCTATGCGTTCTACCGCAGCCTGGAGGCCTACCGTGGCTCCATGACCGACGGCAACGGCGTGATCGTGCTCGACAAGAACGACCCGTTCCTGCAGTACCTGAAGAACGACCGCTGAGGTCGCAGGGCAGTACCCCACGGGGCCCGGCCAGATGCCGGGCCCCGTGCTTTTTCCGGAGTCCCCCATGAAAGATCTGTTCGCCGCCGTCTGCCTGGTGGCGGTGCTGGAAGGCCTGTTCCTGTTCGTCGCCCCGTTCGCCTGGAAGCGCATGGCCGAGCGCCTGCTGGACCTGCCCAGCCCGGCCCTGCGCAGCTTCGGCGGGCTGGTGCTGCTGGCCGGCCTGAGCCTGCTGTGGTGGGCGCGGCATTGAAAGGGTAGTGCCTGACCGGCCGGTACATGCGTGGCCCGGCTCTGGTAGCTGCCAACCTTGGTTGGCATTGCCGGCCAGCGGCCGGCACTACCGGGAGGCACCTGACCGGCCGGTACATGCGTGACCCGGCTCTGGTAGATGCCAACCTTGGTTGGCATTGCCGGCCAGCGGCCGGCACGACCGGGAAGCGCCTGACCGGCCGGTGCATGCGTGGCCCGGCTCTGGTAGATGCCAACCTTGGTTGGCATTGCCGGCCAACGGCCGACACGACCGGGCGGGGCGGCTGACCGGCCGGTGAAGCCGTCCGTCGGAAAGGTGGCACCCGACCCCGGAAACCCGGATAATGCACAAAAGCCGGACGGGCCTCCCCGTTCGGCTTTTTCCGTGTCTGGGCCTTCCATCGCCGGCTGCTCCCCGTTTGGAGCCGCCCTCCAGGTGCTGGCCAGCCCCGCCACGGTTCAACCGTCCGCGGCCCCGATGGCCGCAACATATGAGGAGCCCGTCATGGGTCAGTCTGTCGTAGTGTTGGGTGCCCAGTGGGGCGATGAAGGCAAGGGCAAGATCGTCGATCTGCTCACTGAGGAAATCGGCGCCGTCGTGCGCTTCCAGGGCGGCCACAATGCCGGCCACACCCTGGTCATCAACGGTAAGAAGACCGTCCTGCACCTGATCCCGTCGGGCATCCTGCGTGACGATGCGCTGTGCCTGATCGGCAACGGCGTGGTGATCTCGCCGGCCGCGCTGCAGAAGGAAATCGCCGAGCTGGAAGCCTCCGGCGTGGAAGTGCGTTCGCGCCTGAAGATCTCCCCGGCCGCGCCGCTGATCATGCCGTACCACATCGCCCTGGACCAGGCGCGCGAGCGCGCTGCCGGCGGCAAGGCGATCGGCACCACCGGCCGTGGCATCGGCCCGGCCTACGAAGACAAGGTGGCGCGTCGCGGCATCCGCATCGCCGACCTGCACTACCCGAAGCAGCTGGAAGAACTGCTGCGCACCGCGCTGGATTACCACAACTTCGTGCTGACCAAGTATCTGAACACCGATGCGGTCGATTTCCAGAAGACCTTCGACGAAGCGCTGGCCTTCGGCGAATACGTGCAGCCGATGAAGTCCGACGTGGCCGGCATCCTGCACGACCTGCGCAAGCAGGGTAAGCGCGTGCTGTTCGAAGGCGCGCAGGGTGCGCTGCTGGACATCGACCACGGCACCTACCCGTACGTCACCAGCTCCAACACCACCGTCGGTGGTGCACTGGCCGGTTCCGGCGTCGGCGCCGATTCGATCGACTACGTGCTGGGCATCGCCAAGGCCTACGCCACCCGCGTCGGCGGCGGCCCGTTCCCGACCGAACTGGACGACGAAGTCGGCCAGGGCATCCGTGACCGCGGCGCCGAGTACGGTGCCTCGACCGGCCGTCCGCGTCGCTGCGGCTGGATGGACATCGTCGCGCTGAAGCGCGCCGTGGCCATCAACGGCATCAGCGGCCTGTGCATCACCAAGCTGGACGTGCTGGATGGCATGGAAAAGCTCAAGGTCTGCATCGCCTACGAATACAACGGCAAGCGCACCGAGTACGCGCCGCTGGACGCGCAGGGCTGGGAAGACTGCACCCCGGTGTACCTGGAGTTCCCGGGCTGGAGCGAGAACACCCACGGCATCACCAACTGGGACGACCTGCCGCCGGCCGCACGTGCCTACCTGCGTTCGCTGGAAGAGCTGGCCGGTTGCCCGATCAGCATCGTCTCCACCGGCCCGGACCGCGACCACACCATGGTCCTGCAGGATCCGTTCGCCTGAGGTAGCGCCGGGCGCTGCCCGGCGTAGGTGACAGGAAGAGCCCCGCGAAAGCGGGGCTTTTTCGTTACTGTGTCGGCACGGCCAGCAGGGAAATGACGTGATGACCCGGATGTCAGCGTGAAGGGCGTAACGGTGGTGCGGATCACCCTGTGGGTGCTGTGGAGCCTGTGGGTGCTTGCCTGCGCGGTGCTGGTGCTGGGCGCGATCGCCAACCACATGGCCTCACGCACGCAGGTGCTGCCTCTGGTGCTGAGCCCGGGTGCGACGGCCGAGGTCACGGTCTACCGCTTCATCGATGACCAATTGCGGCTGCGCCTGCGTTACGCGGATGACGGTACTTCCACGGCGATCGATCCTGAGGTGCGCCTGCGCGTGGAAACCCCGACAGATCAGACCGACTTCCGCGCCGAAACGCGTTCGGGCGTGCCGGGTTCCGGCATCACCCGCGCGCTGGAATCGGTTGAACCTGCTGGATTTGCCGCCTCGTACTTCGGTTATGGCCGAGGGGATGCGCTGCCGCGCGGCCGTTCCTGGCTGCGGCTGACTGTGCTGGAGGTCGACCCGGCGCTGGCCGGTCGCACGGCCTCGGTGGAACTGCTGCCGCCGATGGACGTGCTGAAGCTGACCGACCTGGACTATGTGTGGTTGTGGCCGTTCTTTTTCTGGAAGGTGGCCGCGCTGTTCCTGCTGATTCCGGGGGCTGCCTTGGCGGTATTCACCATCACCTTGCGGCGTTGGCAGCGTCGGGCATCGAAGCAGCCGATTTCAGTAGCGGATACGGGTTGATCGATTCGCCCTTCCACCACTGCTTCTCCGGGCCCAACACGTGCACTTCGAAGTGCAGGTGCGGAGCCTCGGCGCTGGCGTTACCGGTGCTGCCCACGTAACCGATCACCTCTCCGCGCTTGATCACCTGCTTCTCCGCCAGGCCATCGGCGTAGCGCTGCAGATGCGCGTAGTAGTAGCACCAGCGCCCACTGGGCTCGAACTGGTAAATCGTCAAGCCGCCGCGCTCGCTGTCGAACAGTTTTTCCACCGTTCCATCGGCCACCGCCAGCACCGGCGTACCGGTATCGGCCATGATGTCGATCGCATCGTGTACGCGTCCTTCGCTGCGGGCATCGGTGAAGGTATCGCGCAGCTGGGACGCCTGGATACCCTGCACCGGCAGCAGCAGACCGGATGGTGCATCCGCAGTCTGCGCGGCCGACGGCGCGGTGTTGGCGGGTGGGGCTGTTGCGGGTGTCGCTACAGATTCCTTCGCCGGCGCCGCTGCCAGTGCCGATTGCGCTTGCGGCAGCGGGGCGGGTACCGGATCACCCGCATCGCGGTGCAGCCACCAGCCTGCACCCAGCCCCAGCAGAACGCCCAGCACGATCAGTTGCGAAAGGCGCATCGGCTCACTCCTGCATCACCACGGGTACCGAGGTATCCACGGCATCGGCCACGCGCAGCGCATCCCAGTTGGTCATGCGCACGCAGCCATGCGATTCGGTCTTGCCCACATGGCCGGGTTCGGGCGTGCCATGCAGGCCGTAATGCGGCTTGGACAGATCGATCCAGACCCGCCCGACCGGATTGTTCGGACCCGGTGGCAGGGTGGCCTTCTTTTCGCCCTTGCGGGCATCCCAGAACAGTTTCGGGTTGTAGTGGAACGGCGGGTCGCGGTAAACGCCCAGGATCTTCCATTCGCCGATCGGTAACGGGTCGTGCTGGCTGCCCGACGACACCGGGACCTGTGCGATCACCTTGCCCTGCGCATCCAGCAGCTGCAGCGTGGAGTCGGATTTGTCGACCACGATCTTCGCCGCCTTCGGCAATGCGGCCAGTGCGATGTTGGGTACCTGGACGCGGCTGCCAGCCTTGGTCAGGTCCACGCCAGGATTGAGCACTTTCATCAGCCCAGGGGAGGCATGGAAGCGCTCGCCGAGGGCTTCTTCCACACTGCCGTAGCCCAGCGATGTGAGCTTGGCCTGGGCGGCGGGCCCTTTCGGTATGGGCTGGAACGGGCCGGCGACATCTTCAGCAGTCAGCGTGTAGCTGACCAGCGGCTCGATCGTATCGGCCTGCAGAGCTTTCCAGGTAGCGTCATCCAGTTCACCGGTTACGGTCAGCCCATGCGCCGCCTGAAAACCCGACACCGCGCGTCGCTGGTTGCTGCCCACTTCGCCATCGATCTGGCCAGGGGAGAAATTCGCGCGATCCAGCAGCACCTGGGCGTGCAGGGCGGAGCGCTGGGCCACATCCGGCCCGGCTTTCTCGGCAATGGGGGCGGGTAGTTCGGGCGGCGGCGCCTGCGCGAAGGCTGGCGACGCAAGCAGCGAGAGAGCGAGCAGGGTGGATCGGGACACGGGCAAGGGCATTGGGATCTCCAGCAGGTCACGCCACCACCTTGCCCGCAGCGGCCGCCGAGCCACCGTGAAAGGGATCTGATGCCCGCATGAGCAGCCATGGGTATTGCAGCCGTGTCCAGCGCGCAGGTGCTGCTGCGCAGGGGGCTCACCAAGGTGAACGGTGGCCGACGCCGTCGACGGACGGCGATCAAGATTGCCTGCCGGGCCGCCGAAAAGGGCGCATCCCCCCGTTTTGGATACCCCCATGAACTACTTGAGGAACGTCAGGGTTGCCTGGCGTCTTGGGCTGGGCTTTGGCCTGTTGCTGCTGCTGGTTGCCGCCGTGGTGGCCACCGGCGCCACCGCCAGTGTCGTGCAGAAGCGCGCGATGCAGCAGGTGGTCGACGTCAGCGTAGCCAAGGTGCGCCTGTTGTCGCAGATGCTTGATGCCAACAACCAGATGATGGTGGTGCGCCGCGAGATGCTGATCCGCCAGGGCGATGACCGCGGCCACGACGAGCAGCGTATCGCCGATCTGGTCAAGCGCTACGAGGCCAGCTGGACCGCCTACCAGGCGCTGCCCAGCGACGCCGACGGCAAGGCCATCGCTGAAACCATCGCCGCCAAGCGTGCCATTGCGCGCCCGCTCAACAAGCAGACCAGCGAACTGATGGAGCAGGGCGACTACCCGGGCGCCGTAGCGCTGACCCTGGGCCCCGTGCAGGAAGCGGCAAACGGCTGGAACAAGGCGCTGTCCGATGGCGTGGACTTCGAAGAGAAGGAAAGCCGTGATGCCGCCGCCGAGGCGATCCGCCTGGGTGAGCGCAGCCTGCTGCAGCTGCTGGTGCTGGGCGGCGTCGCGCTGCTGGTGGGCATTGGTGCCTCGGTGATGATCGGCCGCAGCCTGACCGGTCCGCTGGCCCGCGCGGTGAACCTGGCCGAGCGCCTGTCCAAGGGACAATTGGACCAGGAGTTCCGCCTTGGTGGCCGCGATGAACTGACTCAGCTGGGTGAAGCCATGGCCAGCGTGCGCCAGAGCGTGCAGGCGGCGATCGGCGCGCAGCTGCAGATGGCCGAACAGCACGAGGCCGGTGCGATCCGCTATCGCATGGACGCCAGTGCATTCCCCGGTGACTTCGGTCGCATGGTGCAGGCCACCAACAGCCTGGTCGAATCGCACGTGCAGGTGGAGCTGCTGATGGCCGAAGTGATGCAGCGCTACGCCATCGGCGACCTCAGCCGCGACCTGCCCGACTACCCGGGCGAGAAGGGCACGCTGACCCGTACGTTGGCCGCGGTGAAGCAGAGCCTGATGGCGATCAACGCGCAGATCGATGAACTGGCCCGCGCCGCACGCGCTGGTGATTTCAGCATGCGTGGTGATGCCGCTGCGTTCCAGTACCAGTTCAAGGCGATGGTCGAACATCTCAACGGCATGATGGCCAGTTCGCAGGCCAGCATCGCCGATGTCTCCGACGTGCTGCGCGCGATCTCGCACGGCGACCTGACCGCACGCATGGACGGCGAGTACGACGGCGTGTTCGCACGCATGCGCGACGATGCCAACACCACCACCGCACAGCTGACCGGCATCGTGCGTGGCATCCAGGTGGCTGCCGACAGCATCAACAACGCGGCGCAGGAACTGGCCGCCGGCAACAATGATCTGTCGCGCCGCACCGAGCAGCAGGCAGCCAATCTGGAAGAAGCGGCCGCATCGATGGAGGAACTGACCTCCACCGTGCGCCAGAACGCCGAGCTGGCGCGTCAGGCCGACAGTGAAGCGCATGCGGCCGGTGCCGCCGTGCGCGAGACCGAGCAGGCGATGGCACAGATGGCCTCGGTCATGGGTGAGATCGACCAGTCCTCGGCACGCATCTCGGAAATCTCCACGGTGATCGACGGCATTGCGTTCCAGACCAATATCCTGGCGCTGAATGCTGCGGTGGAAGCGGCGCGTGCAGGTGAGCAGGGGCGTGGATTTGCCGTGGTTGCCAGCGAAGTGCGCACGCTCGCGCAGCGTGCCGGTGTCGCCGCCAAGGAGATCAAGGAACTGATCGAAGATGCCGCTGCGAAGGTGAAGAGCGGCCTGGCAGTGACGGTCGAATCGGAAGCCGCGATCGCGCGCGTAGCCCAGGCAAGTTCGCGCACCACCCAGCTGATGAGCGACATCGCAGCGGCCAGCAAGGAACAGGCCGCCGGTATCGAGCAGGTCAACCAGGTGGTGGTGCAGATGGACCAGGTGACCCAGCAGAACGCTGCGCTGGTGGAAGAAGCCACTGCCGCCAGCCGCGCGCTGGAAGAACAGGCGCATGCGCTGACCACGTCGGTGGCGGTGTTCAAGGTGGAGCAGGGCGCGCGCATGCCCATCGTGCCTGCGCAGGCGGCGTAAGCAACCTGCGACTGGATGTTGGATGACGCCCTGCATCGCGATGCCCCGCATGCAGGGCACCGCATGCACGCAACCGGTCGGTGCCGCTGGCTAGCGGCCGCCCGCGGCGCGTTCGATCAACCAGCCAGCTGCGTACAGCAACAGCAGTGTTGGCGGAACCAGTACTGCATACGCGGTCGACCAGGGTTTGCCGTACAGCAGGCTGCCTGCGCCGATGGCATCGAATGCAGCAGACTGCAGGGTGATGGGGAGCGACATCAGGATATAGGCCCCCTTCGGGTCCGCATCCGACTGCGCGCCGTGAACCAGCCATGCGGTCAACAGCAGGTAGACCACGCAAAGCGCAAGACCGGTCCAGCTCAGTAATCGCCGCATCTTCATCCGCATGCCTCCGTTCAACGGACGTCGAAGTGAGCCTGCAGAGGCAGGCTCACATTCCGCAGCAGATCCCTGACCACCACCTGCGCAGTCCACGTGCCTTTCGGATCACTGGCCTCGGCCACGAACTTCAGGTGCAGGTTGGTCATGTACAACAGGGTTGGCGGGCCGGGCAGGGCAGCGGTGAAACAGGGAACATCGCGTTCGTCGATGCTGGTACTGCCGTCCGGGCGCAGCATGCGCAGATCGCAGTGCACCTTGGGTACGCGGTTCTCATCCAGTTGTGGGTTGGACAGGAATGTCAGCAGGAACAATTCACCGCCCGGGTGGACTTCGTCGGCCTGGGTAAAACCGGGAGTGGTCTCCGGTGGGGTTTCCCACTTGGCCCGCCAGTCGGCATCGGAGGTGACCAGCAGCGATGCCGCAAAGCCACCGCTGGATTTCATGGCATCGGTCTCCGGCATCGCCTTGCCTGCCCCGTTTATCCAGCCATCGTTGGCGGAACTGTTCAGTGGCAGCATCATGACCATCATGACCATCATGGCCAGCGCGTAGGTCCATCGCATCAGAGGCTCTCCTTGGCAGCCGCGTCCCGCGGCAGAGCGGGGAGTATCGCTCAACCTTGACCGGCAAAGCAGCAGGAGAGCCGGAGCAGAGCTACCGTTGCCTGCCGATGTGGGCGATGCTTGCCAGCAAAGGAGGTGACATGGGAATCGGGAGCGAGGAAAAGCCGGGCGGTGATTCAGCATCACCCACGCCGCAGCACGTGCTGATGCTGCCCGGCCTGGATGGCTCCGGCAGGCTGTCGTTCCCGTTTCTGTCAACACTCCAGGCTCATGGGCTGACGACGCAGGCGATTACGCTGCCTGCGCAGGGAGGGCAGGATCACGCCACGCTGGCCCAACGGCTGTGGTCGCAGCTGCCCGGCCATCCCTTCATCCTGCTTGCCGAGTCCTTCTCGGGCCCGTTGGCGGTTGAACTGGCCACGCGACAGCCCGCCGGGCTGCGCGGACTGGTGCTTGCCGCGACCTTTGCGCGTCGGCCGGTGCCATTGCCGGCAGCCAGCGCAGCCCTGCTGACGCCGGCCTGGCCTCTGCCTCCCGTGGCGTTGCTTGCGCGCCTGCTGCTGGGGCGGTGGCGCACCCGCGAGCACCTGTCGATGCTGCGCGATGTGCTGGCCCGGATTCCGGCGGCCACATTGCGGCAACGCGCCGCAGCGACCCTGCGCGTCGACGTACGCGCATTGCTGCCGGCAATCGACGTGCCGACGCTGTGCCTGCACGCGTGCCATGACCGCCTGCTGTGGCCACCCAGTGTGGCAGAACTGCAGGCCCTTTTGCCGGATGCCCGGCATGTTTCGCTGGAAGGACCGCATCTGCTGCTGCAGGCACGCGCTGACGCAGCCGCAGCCGAAGTTGCCGCGTGGATGAGGACGCTGTCGCCCTGATCGAAGGACTCAGCCCCGCGCGCGGGTACGTGCTGCCTTCTTCGCCGCCACCTTGCGCACGGTCTTCTTTGCCGCACGGGTTTTCGCTGCCTTCTTCGCCGCAGCGCTACGCGAGGCGGGAGTGCTGGACTTCTTGGCCACCGTCTTCTTTGTCGCCTTCTTTGTGGCTGTCTTGCGAGCCGGTGCCTTCTTTGCCGCCGCCTTCTTCGCAGGTGCCTTCTTCGCTGCCGTCTTGGGTGTGGCCTTCTTTGTAGCGGACTTCCTGGCAGGCGCCTTCTTCGCAGCCGTCTTGCGGGTCGCCTTCTTCGTACCCTTGCGTGCGCTGCCGCTACGCTTGCCGCCGCCATCCTGCTTGTTCACGGTAGCCCAGGCAATACGCTCGGCCGTGCCTTCGCTGGCACCGCGCTCGCGCTCGCTTTCCTCGATGTGCTCGGCCTGACGCTTCTGTTTATCGGAATATGCGGATTTGTCACCACGGGGCATGACAGTTCTCCTGTTGTTGTAGTCAGGCCAGCAGGCGCAGCTTGGGTTCGCGCGCCCACTGGCGGGTGGCGGTCGCTGCCAGGAATGCCTTGGCGTCTTCCGCTTCGACGATGCCGGCGTCGTTGCCGACCCTTGCCGCCTTCAGCAGCGCCTGGCCGCCCGCGTCGCTGGCGATGGCCTTCAGGTGCGCCCACGCCTGGCTGACGAACTCAAGGGCAGCGCTCTCTTTCGACAACGCCTTTGATGCCTCTACGCTCAGCACCACGGCCACCGCATCGAACACGGCCGATGGCGTGCCGGCCAGTTGCCCATCGGCGGCCTGTACGCTGCCGTCACTGAGCGTGGCGCCTCCCACTTTTGGTGCGACCAGCTTCACGTTTGCACCTGCCTTCCGGGCCGCTTTGCTCAGGCTGGCAATCAAGCGCGCGTCGGAGCCTTCGTCGAACAGGATGCCGATGCAGCGCCCTTGCAGGGTGGGTTTGTTGCGACCAATCACCCGCACTTCGGGGGCGGGGGGCATGTCCCGCACTGGAGTAGCGGTCGGCGCCGGGTCGGGCAGTGCAGGCAACGCCAACCCGTCGGCCACTCGCTGTGCCAGTGAGTCGTCGATATTGCGCAGGTGGCTGACGGTACGCACCCGCACCTTCAACGTTTCCACCTTGGACAACTCGAACACCAGCGCCGATGCCAGATGGGCCTGTTCCGGCTTTTCAAGGCTGCGGAAGAACATGCGCGCCTGGCTGTAGTGGTCGGCGAAGCTCTCCGCGCGGGTCCGCCCCTTGCGACCGTCGTCCGCAGTGGCGTGGCTACGGAAGCCGCTCGGGGTCTCGCGTGGTGTGTCGTCCTGCAGCGAGCTGGGATCGTAGGCCACCCGGCCCTTGGGCACCTGCATCTGCATGTGCCCGTCGCGCTGATGATTGGAAAACGGGCACTTCGGAGCATTCACCGGGATCTGGTGGAAGTTGGGGCCGCCCAGGCGCAGCAGCTGGGTGTCCAGATAGGAGAACAGGCGCCCCTGCAGCAGCGGATCGTTGCTGAAGTCAATGCCGGGCGGCACGTTGGCCGGGCAGAACGCCACCTGCTCGGTCTCGGCGAAGAAGTTGTCCGGCCAGCGGTCCAGCACCATGCGGCCGATGACCTGCAACGGCACCAGTGATTCGGGAATGATCTTGGTCGGGTCCAGATGATCGAACGGGAATGCGTCGGCCTCTTCTTCCGTAAACAGCTGCACTGCCAGCTCCCATTCCGGGAAGTCACCGCGCTGGATGGCCTCGAACAGGTCACGGCGATGGAAGTCATTGTCGGCCGACTGCAGCTTCAGCGCTTCGTCCCAGACCGTTGACTGGATGCCCAGCTTCGGCCGCCAGTGGAACTTGACGAAGGTCGACTCACCTGCCTCGTTCAGCAGGCGGAAGCTGTGCACGCCGAAGCCTTCGATCATGCGGAGCGAACGCGGAATGGCACGGTCGCTCATTGCCCACATGATCATGTGCATCGACTCGGGCATGAGCGAGATGAAATCCCAGAAGGTGTCGTGGGCCGTGGCCGCCTGCGGGAAGGCACGGTCCGGT
This sequence comes from Stenotrophomonas sp. FR024, assembly GCF_047500745.2. Lineage (NCBI taxonomy): Bacteria > Pseudomonadati > Pseudomonadota > Gammaproteobacteria > Lysobacterales > Lysobacteraceae > Stenotrophomonas > Stenotrophomonas sp. FR024. The sequence goes on along the minus strand of NZ_JAXAXM020000010.1, from coordinate 77,432 downwards.
TCCATCTTCACCGCGTGCACCAGGTCCGGGAATTTCATGGCGTCCTGGATGAAGAACACCGGGATGTTGTTGCCGACCAGGTCCCAGTTGCCCTCCTTGGTATAGAACTTGACCGCGAAGCCGCGCACGTCGCGCGGGGTGTCCACCGAGCCTGCGCCACCGGCTACCGTCGAGAAGCGGGTGAACACGGGTGTCTTCACGCCTACTTCGGTCAGGACGCGCGCGCGGGTATGCGCTTTCAGCGATCGGGTCAATTCGAAGTAGCCATGTGCTGCGCTGCCACGTGCGTGCACGATGCGCTCGGGAATGCGTTCGTGATCGAAGTGGGTGATCTTCTCGCGCAGGATGAAGTCCTCCAGCAGCGTGGGCCCCCGGGTTCCCTGCCGCAGGGAGTTCTGGTTGTCCGCCACCGGGATGCCCTGATCGGTGGTCATCACCGGATGGCTGCCCCCGGCCTGCTGGTGCAGTTCATCACCGTTGCCCCGGTGTTGGTTTTCAGCGTGGGTGGTTGCGCGCTTGCCGGTCGGCTTGCTGGCGGCCATTGACGTTGGCTCCGGATGATCTGAAAGAGAACCACGACACTGGAACCGAGCCCGTTAAACCGAGGTCCGGCAAAGGTGAACGTACAGGCAAAAGCAGGCTCGGGTATGCTTGCCCCATGCGAGTCGAGCCCGCCGACATCGAAGCCCTGTTCGACGCCATCCCGGATGTGCTGTTCTTCATCAAGGACCTTCAGGGGCGTTACACCCACGTCAACCAGACCATGCTGCGGCGGCTGGGCCTGCGCGCGCGCAAGGACGTGATCGGGCGTACCGCGGCTGAAATCTACCCGACCGGCCTCAGCGCGGACTACGTCGACCAGGACGCCCGCGTGCTGTCCGGTGAGGTGATCGAGAACCTGATGGAGCTGCACCTGTTCGCCAACCGCGAACCGGGCTGGTGCCTGACCTGCAAGCGCCCGCTGGTGGTCGATGGGGCCATCGAGGGCCTGATCGGCATATCCCGCGACCTCGGCCAGAAGGACAGCCTGGGCACCCAATACGAGCAGCTGCGGCTGGCCCTGGCCCACCTCAATGCGCACTACGCCGAGAACGTGCGCATGCAGACCCTGCTGGACATCACCGGCTTCTCGCTGTCGAAGCTGGAGCGCAGCTTCCGCAAGGTGTTCCAGATGACCCCGCAGCAGGTGCTGACCCGACTGCGGATCCAGATGGCCATGCACCTGCTGCACGGTGACGACAGCATCGCCTGCATCGGCCAGGCCTGCGGTTTCAGCGACCAGAGCGCCTTTACCCGCAAGTTCAAGGCTGAAACCGGTTTCTCGCCGCGCGCCTACCGGGCCCGTATTGGTGGCAACGTCGGCGAGCCGGCGCTGGCCTGAGCCGCCTGCTGCGCTGTGCCTATCCCCGTGGGCACGGGACAGGGTAAGGTGTCGCCCCTGTAGCCGCCGCCAGCCCTGCCGATGCCCAACTCGATTCCGACCGCTTCGCCGTCCCGCCTCGGGCACTCGCTCAAGCCCCGCCAGCTGATCATGATGGGCCTGGGCAGCGCCATCGGCGCCGGCCTCTTCCTCGGCTCGGGCGTGGGTGTACAGGCGGCCGGCCCGGCGGTTCTGGTGTCGTATCTGGTCGCTGGTGCGCTGGTGATCATCGTGATGAACGCACTGGGCGAGATGGCGGCGGCCAAGCCGACCAGTGGCGCGTTCTCGGTCTATGCCGCTGATGCCATGGGAGCCACCGCCGGCGCCACCGTGGGCTGGCTGTGGTGGGTGCAGCTGGTGATCGTGATCGCCGCCGAGGCGGTAGGCGCGGCCGGGCTTCTTGCCACGGTCTGGCCGGCGATACCGGTACCAATGGCGGCGCTGGCCTTCATGCTGTTCTTCACCGCGATCAACCTGCTGGGAGTGAAGAACTTCGGCGAGTTCGAATTCTGGTTCGCCATCCTCAAGGTGGTGGCGATCCTGGCCTTCATCGCCATCGGCGTGGCGCTGCTGATGGGCTGGCTGCCGCAGGTGACCTCGCCGGGCCTGAGCAACTTCACCGAGCATGGCGGCTTCGCGCCGAAGGGGCTGGCCGGTATTGGCGCGGCACTGCTGGTTGTCGTTTTTGCCTTTGGCGGGACCGAGATCGTAGCCGTCGCTGCGGCCGAAACCGAAGATCCCGAGCGCAGCATTGCCCGTGCCATCCGCACCGTGGCCTGGCGCATCCTGGTGTTCTACATCGGCTCGCTGAGCGTGATCATCGCCGTGGTGCCGTGGACCAGCGAGGCGCTGAAGTCGCCGTTCGCTGCGGTGCTGGATATCGCCCGCATCCCGGGCGCGGGTACGGCCATCACCCTGATCGCCGTGATCGCACTGCTGTCGGCACTCAATGCCAACCTCTACGGCGCCTCGCGCATGATGTATTCGCTGGCGCAGCGCCGCGAGGCACCGGCGGTGCTCGGCTGGACCGACCCGCGCCAGGTGCCGGTGATCGCCGTGCTGGCCAGCGTGCTGTTCGGCTTTGCCGCCACGGTGATGGAACTGCTGTTCCCGGACCGGGTACTGCCGGTGCTGCTGAACATCGTCGGTTCCACCTGCCTGCTGGTGTGGACGCTGTCGCTGGTGTCGCAGCTGGTGCTGCGCCGCCGGGCCGACCGCCTCGGCACCCGCCTGCCGTTCCGCATGGCCGGATTCCCGTGGCTGACCGTCTGTGCGCTGGCGATCCTGGCACTGATCTTCGGCCTGCTGCTGAGCGAGTCGCACACCCGCCTGCAGTTCCTGTCGATGGTGGCACTGACTGCCACGATCGCCGCCAGCAGCGCCATCGCCCGGCGCATGCGCGAGGCGTGACTGAAGCTGCCGGCCAGCGGCCGGCACTACCACGGGGGCTGCACATCTGCCGTGCCATGCTGATCGTGTGGGCCGTCATCGGCCCGTCGACCGGGAGTACCGCATGCTGCGCAGTCGCCCCTTCCTGATGTTTACCGGCCAGGCCGAGGCCGCCCTGGCCCTGTACGCCGAGGCCTTCGCCGATTTCCGCCTACTGGCAATGCAGCGCCATCCGGACGGCGCCGGTGCCGGCGTGCCCGGGCAGGTCCGACAGGCCATCTTCCTGCTCGGTGGCACCCACTACCTGTGCTTTGACAGCCTGGACGTGCACGATTTCACCTTCAGCCCGTCGATCTCGCTGTTCGTCGAGTGCTCCGGCGCCGAGCAGTTCGAGCGCGCCGCGCGCGTGCTGGGCGAGGGCGGCCACTGGCTGATGCCGGTGGGCGACTATGACTTCAGCAACCGCTACGGCTGGGTGCAGGATCGCTTCGGCGTGTCGTGGCAGTTGAGCCTGGGGCAGATGCCGGACCCGTGATCGGGATTACCGTGGATGTGGACCCTGGTCTACCCGCCCTCATGAAAACGGCCCGCTTGCGCGGGCCGTTCTCTTTACCGATGCCGCGAGGAATCAAGCCTCGACTTCATCATCCTTGTAGGCATCGACCGGGATGCAGGCGCACATCACGTTCTTGTCGCCGTACACGTTGTCGACGCGCGCCACCGGCGGCCAGTACTTGCTCTGCTTCAGGCTGGCCAGCGGGAAGGCAGCCAGTTCGCGCGGGTAGGCGTGGGTCCACTCGCTGGCGGTCACCGCGGTGGCGGTGTGCGGCGCGTTCTTCAGCGGGTTGTCCTCGCGGTCCAGGCGGCCGTCTTCGATCGCGGTGATCTCCTCGCGGATCTGGATCATCGCGTCGATGAAGCGGTCCAGCTCGTGCAGCGATTCGCTCTCGGTCGGTTCGACCATCAGCGTGCCGGCCACCGGGAAGCTCAGGGTCGGGGCGTGGAAGCCGAAGTCGATCAGGCGCTTGGCGACGTCCTCGGCGCCGATGCCGCTGGTCTTCTCCAGCGGGCGTACGTCGAGGATGCACTCGTGTGCCACCAGGCCGTTGCGGCCGGTGTACAGGGTCTTGAAGTGCGGGGCCAGGCGCTTGGCGATGTAGTTGGCGTTGAGCTGCGCGACCTGGGTGGCCTTGCGCAGGCCTTCGCGGCCCATCATCGCGATGTACATCCAGCTGATCGGCAGGATCGAAGCACTGCCGAAGCTGGCCGCGCTGACCATGCCGACCGGGCCGTTGTCACCCAGCTTGCCCGGCAGGAACGGGGCCAGGTGCTCCTTGACCGCGCACGGGCCCACGCCCGGACCACCACCGCCGTGCGGGATGCAGAAGGTCTTGTGCAGGTTCAGGTGCGAAACGTCCGAACCCCACTTGCCAGGCTTGGCCACGCCGACCAGGGCGTTCATGTTGGCGCCGTCGGTGTACACCTGGCCGCCGTGCTTGTGGATGATCTCGCAGATCTCGACCACCTCTTCCTCGAACACGCCGTGCGTGGACGGGTAGGTCATCATGATCGCGGCCAGTCGGTCGCTGTACTTCTCGGCGTTGAGGCGGATGTCTTCCACATCGACATTGCCGTTGGCATCGGTCTTGGTGACCACCACCTTCATGCCGCACATCTGCGCCGAGGCCGGGTTGGTGCCGTGCGCCGAATCGGGGATCAGGCAGATGTCGCGGTGGCCTTCGCCGCGCGAGCGGTGGTAGGCGCGGATCGCCAGCAGGCCGGCGTACTCGCCCTGTGCGCCGGAGTTCGGCTGCAGGCTGACCGCGTCGTAGCCGGTGCATTCGACCAGCATCGCTTCCAGCGTGTCGATCAGTTCCTTGTAGCCCAGCGCCTGGTCGGCCGGCACCAGCGGGTGGATCTGCGAGAACTCCGGCCAGGTCACCGGGATCATCTCGGCGGTGGCGTTGAGCTTCATGGTGCACGAACCCAGCGGGATCATCGTGCGGTCCATCGCCAGGTCCTTGTCGGCCAGCGAACGCAGGTAGCGCAGCAGCTCGTGCTCGCTGTGGTGGGTATTGAACACCGGGTGGGTCAGGAACGCGGACTGGCGCAGCAGGCCGGCCGGCAGCGCGTCGGCGGTGCTGGCATCCAGCGCGTCGACGTCCAGCGAGGCACCGAACACGGCGGCCAGCGCGACCACGTCGGCGCGGGTAGCGGTCTCGTCCAGGCTGATGCCGACCGAGTCGCTGTCGATCGCGCGCAGGTTGTAACCGGCGGCGCGTGCCTTGGCGTGGATCTCATCGGCATGCACGCCGGTGACATGCAGGGTGTCGAAGAAGTCACCACCGACCTGCACGCCGGCGTTGCGCAGCGCGGCGGCCAGGATCGAGGCCAGGCGATGGGTGCGGCGGGCGATGCGGGTCAGGCCGTCCGGGCCGTGGTAAACGGCGTACATCGAGGCCATCACCGCCAGCAGCACCTGTGCGGTGCAGATGTTGGAGGTGGCCTTCTCGCGGCGGATGTGCTGCTCGCGGGTCTGCAGGGTCAGGCGGTAGGCCGGGTTGCCCTGCGCGTCGATCGAGACGCCGATCAGGCGGCCCGGCATCGAGCGCTTGTAGGCGTCACGGCAGGCCATGAAGGCGGCGTGCGGGCCACCGAAGCCGAACGGCACGCCGAAACGCTGGCTGTTGCCGACCACGATGTCCGCGCCCCATTCGCCCGGAGCGGCCAGCAGGGTCAGGGCCAGCAGGTCGGTGGCCACGGCCACCAGGCCGCCGCGCGCGTGCACGGCATCGACCAGTGCCTTGTAGTCGCCGACCTGGCCGAAGGTATCCGGATACTGCAGCAGCAGGCCGAAGGCTTCCGCTTCCAGCGCTTCGGCCGGAGTGCCCACGCGCAGCACGATGCCCATGGGCTCGGCGCGGGTGCGCAGCAGTTCCAGCGTCTGCGGGTGCACGGCGTCGTGCACGAAGAAGGTGTCCGACTTCGACTTGGCCGAACGCTTGGCCAGGGTCATCGCTTCGGCGGCGGCTGTGGCTTCGTCCAGCAGCGAGGCGTTGGCGATTTCCATGCCGGTGAGGTCGGCGCACAGGGTCTGGAAGTTGATCAGCGCTTCCATGCGGCCCTGCGAGATTTCCGCCTGGTACGGGGTGTAGGCGGTGTACCACGCCGGGTTTTCCAGGATGTTGCGCAGGATCACGTTCGGCGTGTGGGTACCGTAGTAACCCTGGCCGATGAAGCTGCGCAGCACGGTGTTCTTGTCGGCGATCGCACGGATCTTCGCCAGTGCCTGCACTTCGGTCATCGACTCCGGCAGCGCCAGCGGCGCCGGCGACTTGATCTTGGCCGGTACGATGGCATCGGTCATGCCATCCAGCGACGCGTGGCCGACGACATCGAGCATCTGCGCGATCTCGGCGTCGTTGGGGCCGATGTGGCGCTCGACGAACGCATTGTGGTGCTCGAGCTCACGCAGGGAAGGGGTGTTCTGGGACATGGCGAAGGATCCGTCAGGAAAGGGCACACGCACGGGCACAAGCCGCCGGTCGGCGGTCTGCGGGGCGCCCCTCTGTCCTTTTGCCTGAGAGTTTAAAAGCGCGGCGGACCGCAGCTTCGTGCCCCTTCGGCGCCGGATCGAACCGGTCTCTCCAGAGTTCTGTTACGGGTGGTATCGGGCCTGAGCGATTACGGGCGTTGCGCCTTCGGCAGCGGTGTTCCGCTTCTCCCACCGTGTTGCCCGCTGATTATAGCCCGTTGCGGGCCCGCCGGCCGCCTCCAGGCATGGCCGCCGCGCCTGAATGGCCGATGGCCCAGTCGTGCGTTTTGTGCACCGCTGCATGGCATCGGGCGCAATCCCCACCTATGATGGGCGGATACCCGAATTCATCTGGCGCCGTCCCTGCAGAAGGGGACCGGCGCCCGCCGTGCGTGCCGCGCATGGCCCTGCCGGACGCCTTCCCCATGACCGCCGCTGTTGCTCCCTCCACCCGCCGCATGGCCCTGCTGCTCGCCGGTCTGGCCATGTTCGGTCCGTTCTCGATCGACACCATCTTCCCGGCGTTCCCGCAGCTGGCCCAGCGCCTGGCGGTGGACGAAGTGGCGGTGCAGCAGACCATCAGCGTGTACCTGCTGTTCTACGGCCTGATGAGCCTGGCGCACGGCCCGCTGTCCGATGCCTGGGGCCGCAAGTGGGTGATCCTCGGTGGCCTGGTGGTGTTCGTCGGCGCCTCGGTCGGCTGCGCGCTGTCCACCGACCTGACCACGCTGCTGGCGTTCCGCGCGCTGCAGGGCCTGTCGGCGGGTGTCGGCATGATCGTTGGCCGCGCGGTGATCCGCGATCTCTACCATGGCCACGACGCGCAGCGCCTGATGAGCCAGGTGTCGATGCTGTTCGGCATCGCCCCGGCCATCGCACCGATCATCGGCGGCTGGATCCTGCTCAGTGGCGCCGGCTGGCCGCTGATCTTCTGGTTCCTGGTGGTGTTCGGGCTGGTCCTGCTGGCGGCCACTGCACGCTACCTGCCGGAGACCCATCCGGTTGAAGCGCGCGTGCCGTTGTCGCCGCGCACGTTGATGCGTGATTACCTGCGCATCGGCTTCAACCCGCGCTTCCTGCGCCTGGCGCTGGCCGGCAGCATCGGCTTCGGTGGCATCTTCCTGTACATCTCCTCGGCGCCGGTGTTCGTGATGCAGCACCTGCATCTGGGCGAGGGCGGCTTCGCCTGGCTGTTCATCCCCACCATCGGCGGCATGACCACCGGTTCGTTCCTGTCAGGGCGCATGGCCGGGCACACCACGCCCACCCGCCAGGTCGCCATCGGTTTCGGCCTGTGCGCGCTGTCGGTGCTGTTGAACGTCGGCTACGTGGCGCTGGCCCCGCAGTTCGTGCTGCCGTGGGCGGTGCTGCCGATCTTCCTGGGCGGCATGGGCATGGCGCTGATCTTCCCGATCCTGGCGCTGGCGGTGCTGGACATGTACCCGCACCAGCGCGGCCTGGCCTCGTCGCTGCAGGCCTTCGTGCAGCTGATGATCAGCACCGTGGTGGCCGGCGTGGTATCGCCGCTGCTGAGCGCCAGCCCGCTGCACCTGGCGTTGGGCCAGGCTGCGTTCTTCGGTGCTGGTTTCGTGTTCTGGTACTGGGAACACCAGCGTGAACGTGCGGCGCAGGCAGTCTGCACGGGTCACTGAGCAGCGTGCAGGGGTAGGGCAGGCCGCGACGCCGGCAGCGCTTGCGACGGGAAACCACCGGACTAGGCTGGGCACTCCAGCCAGCCGGTGCACGGGTGCACGACAGCCAGCCAATCCGATGTCGTTGCATGAGGTTCCCCCATGGCTGCGCAGCAGACCTACCGCCTGTTCGAGGTGGCGCTGAAGGAGCGCCGCGTTCTCTCCCCTTCCCTGGACCGCATGGTGTTCACTGGTGCCGACGTGGCGCGGATGAAGACCGAAGGCCCGGACCAGCGGATCAAGGTGTTCTTCCCCTTGCCCGGCCAGGACCTGCCGCAGGTCCCCAGCGGCGAGGACTGGTACCCGCGCTACCGGGCGCTGCCGGACGATCAGCGCCCGCCGATGCGCACCTACACCATCCGCCAGCTGCGTGCCGAGCAGGGCGAGGTCGATGTCGATTTCGTCATCCACGGGGTGACCGGACCCGCTTCGCGCTGGGCCATGCATGCACGGCCGGGCGATCGCGTGGTGTTGCTGGCCCCCGATGCCGACTGTGCCGAGAGCAGCGAAGGCTGGGAGTGGAAGCCACCGGCCGGTGTCGGCCAGGTACTGCTGGTGGCCGATGAAACGGCGTTGCCTGCGGTGGCGGGCATCCTCGAAGAGCTGGCGGCCATGCCTGATCCGCCGCGCACGCTGGCGTTGCTGGAAGTGGCCCAGGCCGGCGATGCGGTGCCGTTGAAAGCGCCGGGCACCGCCGAGCTGGTGTGGTTGCCGCGTGGGCAGGCCGCCTATGGCCAGCCGCTGCTGCAGGCGGTCCAGGAACGGCTGTCAGCGACCTCGAGCGTGGCTGCTGGCGATGCGCTGGAGGAGATCGACGTCGATACGCAGATCCTCTGGGAGCAGGCCGACACCTGCGTGGCCGGGCCGCTGTATGCCTGGGTGGCCGGCGAGGCGGGGGCGGTGATGGCGATCCGCCGCCACCTGGTGCGCGATTGCGGGCTGGACCGCCGCGCGATCACCTTCATGGGCTACTGGCGGCACGGTAAGGTGCTGGACTGACCATACTGGATCGAGCACGCGTGAAGCAGCGCTGCGGGCGGGGTGCGCTATCCTTGCGCCCCCCTTCGCAGCGGTACCGCACCATGTCCACCAGCTCCAAGACCCGCCGCGACCAGCGCCGTCGCCAGGAAAAGCAGGCCGCCAACAAGGCCGCCGCGCAGGCATCGCCGGTGGAACCGCATGCCGAGCTGCGCGATGCGCAGCGCACCCTGCTGGCCGGTGTCGTGCGCCGTGACGGCGAATGGGTGCTGGGCATGGACGGCCGCATCGCTGGCCACAGCGAGAGTGCTGCGCAGGTGCTGGCACTGATCATGCAGGCCGGTGAACTGCACGAGCGCAACGGCACGCCGGTGCGCCTGATGTACTCCGATGCGCTGCGCGATGCCGCGCAGGCCGAAGCGAAGGAGAAGGGCCAGACCTTCGAGGAATTCAAGGCCGAGCTGGCCGCAGCGATGGCCGCGAAGAAGAACAGCTGACCGCTGTTGCGGTAGAGCCGGCCGCTGGCCGGCTGCCAGACGGATTTCCACCGTGCAGTTGCCGGCCAGCGGCCGGCACTACCGGAAAGGGGCGGATCCTTTCGGATCCGCCCCTTTTTCATTTCGCCGCCGGGGCCGCGTTGGCCTGCCAGCCGCACATCTGGCCTTTGACTGCTGTTTCGGTAGAGCCGGCCGCCGGCCGGCTGCCCGTTGGGTCTTCATCGCGTAGTTGCCGGCCGGCAGCCGGCACTACCGGAAAGGGACGGATCCTCGCGGACCCGCCCCTTTCTTCATTTTGCCGCCGGGGCCGCGTTGGCCTGCCAGCCGCACATCTGGCCTTCGTTCTGCTGCTTCAGCCACTCGTTGACCGGGGTGAAGTACTCGATCATCGGGCCGGCATCGAGCTTGTCGGTGCCGGTCAGCTCCTTCAGTGTGGCCTGCCACGGCTGGCTGGCACCCTTGCTCAGCATCGCCCAGTACTTCTGGCCGGCTTCCTTGTTGCCGTAGAAGGTGCACTCATGCAGCGGGCCCTTGTAGCCGGACGCGTCGCACAGGCCCTTGTAGAACTGGAACTGCAGGATGCGCGCCAGGAAGTAGCGGGTGTACGGGGTGTTGCCCGGCACGTGGTACTTCGCGCCCGGATCGAAGAGCTCCTCGCCACGGGTGCTGGCCGGAGCCACGCCCTGGTACTTGGCCTTCAGGTCCCACCACGCCTTGTTGTAGTTGTCGGCGGTGATCGAACCATCGAACACGCCCCAGCGCCAGCGGTCGATCATCAGCCCGAACGGCAGGAACGATACGCCCGACAGCGCCATGCGCATCTGGTTGTTGATGACTGCCTCGCGGCTCTCGGTCGGTGCATCGACCAGGCCGATCGAGCTGAGGTACTTGGGCGTCATCGCCAGCACGATGGTGTCGCCGATCGCTTCATGGAAGCCATCGTTGGCACCGCCCTGGAACAGCGGCGGCAGCGGGTTGTAGGCCAGATCGTAATAAATGTGGCCCAGCTCGTGGTAGATGGTGGTGAAGTTCTCTTCGTTCGGCTTGATGCACATCTTGGTGCGCACGTCGCCTTCCATGTTCATGTCCCAGGCGCTGGCGTGGCAGACCACGTCGCGATCGTCGGGCTTGATGAACTGGGTCTTCTCCCAGTACGACTGCGGCAGCGACGGCATGCCCAACGACACGTAGAAGTCCTGCGCGCGCTCGGTCATCTGCTTGGCGGTACGCAGTTCGGCCTCGCGCTGCGCCTTGTACTGCGCCGCTACGTTGGCATCCTTGCCGGCCTTGGCCAGCGCCGCGCTCAGGTTGGTCTGGTACTGCTTTTCAAGCGCTGCAGTGATGTCCAGGCTGCCGGCACCCGGATACGGCTCCAGCTGGTCCCACAGATTCGACCAGTCCTGCTGCCACATGTTGCCCAGCAGGTGCGCGGCGATCAGGCCGTTGCCTACTTCGGCCTTGTCCTTGCCGTAGGTCTTGTCCAGCTTGCCGCGTGCGTAGCAGTGCAGCTGCTCGTACATCGGCTTGACCTGTTCCCACAGGCGATCGGTTTCCGGGCCGATCTGTTCCGGCGGCATGTCATAGCCGCTGCGCCACATCTGGCCGGCATCGGTGAAGCCCATGCCCTTGGCGCCTTCGTTCACCAGGCCGACGAACTTCTGGTAGTCGCCGCGCATGCTCTTGGTGGTGCTGTGCCAGCCCTGCCAGGCATCGAGCTGCTTGTCGTAGTCGCGGCTGCGCGCGAGCACCTGCTCCAGCTCGCCCAGCTGGCGGCAGGAGTTGGGATCGTTGGCATCGGTGCAGTACTTGCCGGCACCGTAGCTGCCTTCCATGCGGGTGGCGATCTGGGTCAGCTCGGCCAGCTTGGCCGGGTCACGCGGTGCCGGCATCGAGGACATCAGCTTCAGCAGGTGGATCGCGCGCTTGCTGTCCTCGCTCATCGGCTTGCCGTCGAACGTGGAGGCCTGTTCGATCCAGCTGTTGAGCTGGGTCAGCGAGCGCTCGTTGGCCTTGGCCGCGATGCGTTCCGAATCACTGTTGATGTAGGTGGAGGACAGCCACTGCGCCGAGGTCATCTCCGGGTAGGCGGCCTTGAACTCGGCATTGATGCGGGCCACGAACTGGTCGGCGGTTTCGCCGGCCGGGGTGCTGCTGCTGGCGGTATCGGTGCCTGGGGCAGCTTCCTTCTTGCAGGCGGCCAGGGCCAGCGTGGCGGCGGCGATTGCCGAGGCCAGCAGGAGATGACGGTGTTTCACGGGCGGTCCTTGGGTGGTGAACGACGGCCGAAGGCTAGTGGGCCGTCGCTGCCACCGCAAGTGGCGGAAGTCGGTTGGGTTCGGCAGGGCTGCGCCCTGCACCTGCCGAAGCCTTCAAGCAACGTCAACGTCAGAAGCGGGTATTCCGTGGTTTGGCGGGGCGGTGTCGGAGTGCGGGGACGCCGCAAGTACGTCCCTGTAGGCTTGGCAGCCGCATCCATGCGGCTGACACCCCACCTCTGACAGATCGCTGCGGCTGTTGGTGGGTGTCGACCTTGGTCGACACATCTGTCAGGTATCGAAATGAATCTGGGGTCAGATCCGGTTTCCTCCGGAAAACGGATCTGACCCCAAGGCCGTTCCATCAGATCGCGGAAAACTGTCGAAGGCGGGGTGGGTCCGGTTGCGGGGGCGTGAGCGCCATGGATGGCGCGACCGAGCCTACAGGAATGTATATACGGCGTCCCCCGCAACCGGACCCACCCCGCCAACCCACGGATAGCCAGCTTCTGCTGTTGCTGTTGCTGTCGAGGCTGCCGGCCAGCGGCCGGCACTACCGCGGGTGCAGGGCTGCAAGCCCTGCCGGACAACCCTCAACCCTCGCAGTTGGCGAACACGTCGCGGTCGCGCTCGTACAGCGAGGTCTTCACCTGCATCAGGCCCAGCACCGACGGGAACAGGTTGTCATGATCGGTATAGGCCGCCGAACGCTTGCGCACGCACTGCAGGTCCAGCCCGCGGCTGCTGGCAAAGCCCGGTGAGAACCACATCGTCATCGGTACCCGGGTCTGCTCGGCCGGGGCGATGGCGTAGGGCACGCCATGCAGGAACAGGCCCTTCTCGCCCAGCGACTCGCCGTGGTCGGACAGGTAGATCATCGCCGTGTCGTAGTCCTGCATGCCCTGCAGCGTACCGATGGTCTTGGTCAGGAAGTGATCGGTGTACAGCACGGCATTGTCGTAACTGTTGGTGATCTCTTCGCGCGAGCAGCGGCCGATGTCGCGGGTATCGCAGGTGGGGGTGAAGCGGCGGAACGCGGGCGGGTAGCGCTCGAAGTAGGCCGGGCCGTGGTTGCCCAGCTGATGCAGCACCACCACCCGGTCGCCCGGCTTTGCACGTACCTGGGTGGCCAGGTCCTGCAGCAGGATTTCGTCCATGCAGCGGCCGTCAGCGCACAGGCCCGGGGTGGTCGCATCGGACAATGACTGGAAGTCCAGGCCTTCGCACACGCCCTTGCAGCCGGACTGGTTGTCACGCCACAGCGGCGCGATACCGGCACGGTTCAATACGTGCAGCAGCGACTGGTGCGCGCGGATCTTCTTCTCGTCGTAGTCGTGCCGGCCCCATGGCGAGAACAGGCACGGCAGTGAAACCTCGGTGCTGGTGCCGCACGAGTGCATGTCCGGGAAATTGATCACGCTGGCCTGCGCCAGTTCCGGGGTGGTGTTGCGGCCACCGTTGAGCCCCCAGTTCTGCGCGCGCACGGTCTCGCCCATGACGATCACCAGCAGGCGCGGTTTGCTGGCAGGGGCACGCGGGGTGGCCTTGGCATCGGTACCGATCGGCAACTTCGGTGCGCGCTGTACCGGGTTGTCGCCACGCAGTGCACGCGGCATGCCCAGCAGCACATTGGCCGGGGTGGCGAGGTAACGCACTTCGCGCTGGTTGCGCATCAGTGCCGAGACGTCCTGGAACGAGATCAACGCGCCGCCGACCGCAGTCACCGCCGCCACCACCAGGAAGCCGAGGCGCCACAGCAGGCTGCGGCCCCAGCTGCGGCGGCGCAGCTGCACGCGCCACAGCACCGCCATCGGCAGCACTGCCAGCAACAACACCGGCCACAGCAGCGACACGGTCATCAGCTCACGGCTTTCCTTGGGATCGGTCGCCAGCACGTTGCGCAGCATGTCCGCATCCAGGTAGATGTGGTAACGGCTCATGTAATGCGCAGCGAATGCGGTCACCAGCAGCAACAGGCTGATCACCACCTTGGCGTTCCAGCGCCAGACCAGGATACCCAGCAGCACGCCGTGCGCACCCAGCAGCAACAGCAGCAGCGACAGCGCGTAGCGCAGGCTGCCCGGATGGCTGGCCATCGCGCTGTGCCAGAACAGGCCGTTGCCGGCCACTGCGAAGAACAGGCTGGTCAGTGCGATCAGTGCTTCGGTGGACAGCTGCGGCCGCCAGCGGCGAAGGTTCGCCAACGCGGGAAGGCGGGCGGGGCGTTGGACCGATGCACTCATGCGTTTGCCTCCTGGCGGTGGGGACGGTCCAGCTGACGGCGGGCCAGGACGCGTTTGACGATCAGATACAGGCCCAGCGAAAGCAGCCAGCAGATCAACGCAGTAGCAACGTCATGCGAAAGGAAATGCGCGCCCCGCAGTTGCTGGCTCACGCCGAATACCAGGCCGGTGCCAAGGCCGATCCACAACCCGGCCCAGCGCCATGAAGGGCGCCACAGCAAGGCGAAAAAGTACAGGGACAACCATGCATAGCCCGCGCTGGCGTGGCCGGCCGGGAAGCAGGCCTGTGCGGCCATGCCTGCGGGGCGTGCCGTGAAAAGCCCGATGAACGGCTGGTGGCCACCGTAGCGCAGCAGGTCCCAGGGGCATTCCATCGGCACCAGCGACTTCAGCAGGGAGATCACACCTGTGCCCAGGGCCATGGCAATCACGACATAAAGCAGCGCCCACCGCAGGGTGCGATCGCGACCCTTTCGCCAGTGGTGGAAGCACAGCAGGATCGCCACGAGCGCAGCAGCTGTGCTCAGCCACTTGCCGGCCTTGTGCACCACCGTGCGGGTGACCCAGACGTCCTGTAGCGCCCAATGGCCACCCTCAAGGTGGAACAGGTGATCGGCCACCCATTGGTCGCCGCCGAAACCCATCAGCAGCGTAAACACGGGCAGACCGAGTGCGACAGGCAGCCAGAGGTGAGTTACGGCGAATTTTGACGCCAGTGGCGATGTCGCAAGCGGCGCTACCGAATCAAGGGGACGGACGGGCATGCTGGGAACGGGCGGGTCGGGAATCCGCGGCCATGCTCGTCACCTGGATGTCGGAGAAGGGTCGGACGCTCGTTCGTGCCGGGTTAATGCTTGCCCGGCACGTGTCAGCGTTCAGTCTTCTTCAGCGGTCGCGCCGGCCCGTTCGGCGTGGCATTCCGCGTCCCACGCGGTACCGGGAAGCAGTTGCCAGCGATTCCTGTTGGCAATACCGATATCGATCACCTTGCTCGGGTCCACGCACGGGCTCATCGCATCGTCCAGCACCAGCAGCCAGCGCTTGCCCGGTGCCTCGGCCAGCCACGGGCCGGCGTCGTGCCACTGCTCGGCCCAGGGCCGCTTGAAGCCGAACTCGCGCACCGGCCGGTCGGCCTGCAACAGGTTCTGCTCGCGCCAGGCCACCAGCGCCAGTTCGGCGTCGGGTCCGATCCGCGCGCCCACCCGGCGCATGAGTGCCGACGCCGAAGCGAAGGGGTCCAGTGCAGGCATCAGCACCAGGCCGTAGAGCATCCACAGCATGCCGTGGGTCAGCAGTACCAGCGTCGCGGCACGGCGTACCCGCAGCCACACGATCAGCGTGGCCAGGGCAATGGCGAAGGTCAGCAGGCCATCGCCCAGCACCGGCAGCAACGTCTCGGGCATGGCGCGGCGTTGCAGTTGCGCCAACGCCCATGGGTGCTCGGTCATCAGCATCACGCCGAGTACGCCGGTGGCCAGCATCAGCACCACGCTGTAGCCGAACAGGTAGCGGCGCACGCACACGCGGCGCAGCAGGCCGGGCAGCAGCGGCGCCACGGCCAGTGCCATCGCCGGCAGCATCGGCAGCAGGTACACCTCGCGCTTGCCCGGGCTGGCACTGAAGAACACCAGTACCAGTACGGCCCAGCCCAGCAGCAGCCACTGGCGGCGATCGCCACGAAGGATGCGGCGCCACCAGGGCTTGAACAGCATCGGCAGCAGCAGGCTGCCCGGCAGCCACAGGGTCAGGATCACCTGCAGGTAGTACCAGGCCGGCTGCCGGTGGTGCCAGGCATTGGCGTAGCGGGTGCCGGTCTGCTTGAACAACAGCTCGTGCGCGTAGGCCTGCAGTTCGGCGCTGGGCGTATGCAGCAGGGCCCAGCCCAGCGGCGCCAGCCACACGCCCACGCCCAGCAGGAACGCCGGGATCAACCACAGCAGCGTTGCCGGGTGCGGACCCTCCACACGGTGCCCGCGACGGCGCTGGTACAGCCACCAGCCGAACCAGGGCAGCACCAGCAGCAGCGGCAGGAAACCCACGCCCTTGGTCACCGTGCCGACACCGGCGGCGAAACCGGCCAGCCACAACGCGGGCAGGTTGCGACGTTCGCACAGGTGCCGCATCAAGCCCCACAGGGCGACGGTGGTCATCCCCACCAGCACCATGTCGATCTGCGCACGCTTGGCCATCAGCCCGAACTGCAGGGTGCAGAACAGCGCCGCGAGGGCATAGATGGAATGCCGCGGCGACCACAGCCGCCGTGCCAGATCCGACACCAGCCACAGACTCAGCAGGGCGCCCAGCAATGACGGCAGCAGGAACGACCATTGCCAGCTGCCGACCACCTCGTAGGCGGCCGCCTGCAGCCACATGAACACCGGTGGTTTCTCGGCATACAGCTCGCTGCCACGATGCGGCAGCAGCCATTGCCCGCTCTCGACCATGGTCCGTGCGGCCAGCACGAAGCGCGGCTCGTCCGGTGGCTGCGGCTGCCGAAGGCCGATGCCCGCTGCCAATGCAGCAATGATCAGCAGCCACAACAGGGGCAGTCGCCAACGGCGGGGCAGGGCTACGGGCACGGCAGGCTCCGGGAGCAAAACGGCCATTCTGAGGTGGCGGGGGTGGGAAAAGCGTCAGAAGGGGGCGGGACGACCGCATTCCGACATGGGCGGCGCTACCATGGTACGAACTTCCGTGGATGTTTCGTGCATGCGTCTGTTGGTGATCGAGGACAACCGCCAGCTGGTGGCCAACCTGTTCGACTATTTCGAGTCGCGCGGGCATGTGCTGGACGTGGCCCCGGATGGCATCACCGGCCTGCACCTGGCCGGCAGCCACCCCTACGATGCGGTGATCCTGGACTGGATGCTGCCGCGCATGGAGGGACCGGAAGTGCTGCGCCGGCTGCGTGCCGAACACGCGTCGGAGGTGCCGGTGATCATGCTGACCGCGCGCGATGAACTGCCGGACAAGATCGCCGGTTTCCGCGCCGGTGCCGACGACTACCTGACCAAGCCGTTCGCCCTGCCCGAGCTGGAGGTGCGGCTGGAAGCGCTGCTGCTGCGTGCGCAGGGCCGCAACCCGCGCAAGCGCCTGCAGGTGGGCGACCTGGTGCTGGACCTGGCGACGCTGGAGGCCCAGCGTGAGGGCCAGGTGCTGCACCTGTACCCGGCCTGCCGCAAACTGCTGGAAGTGCTGATGCGGGCCAGCCCGGGTGCGGTGACGCGACAGCAGCTGGAGTTCGCCCTGTGGGGCGACGAGCCGCCGGATGGCGACCTGCTGCGTTCGCATGTCTACGAGTTGCGTCGCAGCGTTGACGGTCCGTTTGCCGAGAAGCTGATCCACACCCTGCCGCGTGTGGGTTACCGGTTGGCGGTAGTGGAGGGTGCCGACGCCGGCAGGAATGCTGATGAGGGCGCGTAAGCCGGGGCCGTTGTACCGGCGCGTGGTGTGGTGGTTGCTGGGCTATCTGGCGCTGCTGTCGATCGCGGTGTTCAGCGTCGGCAACTACGTGCACGAGCACGCCGAGCATGCTGCCTGGCGCGCGCTGCTCAACTCCGAGCTCGACAGCATCGTCGAGCATGTCGAGCACGAACCGCACTATCGCTGGCAGGATTCGGACACGCTGAGCCTGTACCGCTTCGACGCGGTCAACCTTCCCGATAGCCTGCGTACCTTGCATCCAGGGCTGCACGACGGCGTAATGGTCAAGGGCCGCGAGACGGCGGTGATGGTGCGTGAAACCCAGTCGATGGGACGGGTCGCGCTGGTACTGGACATCTCCGACTTCCATGACCTGGAACAGTTCGCCACGCGCTGGGTGATGCTGGCCGGGGTGATCATGATCTTCGTTACCGTGCTGATGGCTTCGTTCGGCATGGAGCGGATGGTGCGTCCGCTGAGCCTGCTGGCACAACACATCGCCGCGCTCAGGCCGGGCGTGCAGGGGCAGCGCATCGAGGTCGACCCGCGCGGCAGCTCAGAGCTGCACACCATTGCCAATGCGCTGAACGATTACCTGGACCGCAACGAGCAGTTCGTCGAACGCGAGCGGGTCTTCATCAGCACCGCCAGCCACGAATTGCGCACGCCGATCGCGGTGATGACCGGTGCCGCCGAACTGGCGCTGGAGCAACCGGGCCTGCCCGAGCGCGCGCGCCAGCAGATGCAGCGGGTACTGCGCACCGCGCAGAGCGTGGAGCAGCTGATCGAACTGCTGCTGGTGCTGGCGCGTGATCCGGCGCGACTGGCGGCGCGTGCCGAGCGCATCGCGCTGGACCAGCTGCTGCCGGAGATCGTCGACGACCATCGCCACCTGCTGGGCGACAAGGACCTGAGCATCGGCATCCAGGCCGCACCGGTGGACATCGTCGCGCCGCTGGCGGTGGTGCAGGCAGCGATCGGCAACCTGCTGCGCAACGCCATCGAGAACAGTGGCCGTGGCCACATCGAATTGGGCCTGAGTTCATCGGCGGTGCTGACCCTGCAGGACCCGGGACATGGCATGAGCCCGGAGGAGATCGCGGCGATCCATGCGCGGATGGCCCGTGGCGAACGCGCCGATCGTGGCGGCGGCATCGGACTGGATCTGATCGCGCGGCTGTGCGAGCACCTCGGATGGACCCTGCAGTTGCAGCCCTGCGAGCCGCGTGGCACGCGTGTCACGCTCGATTTCAGTGCCTCGCGACCGCGCTGATCCGGCCGTTCGTGTAAATGCCAACCTTGGTTGGCATGCCGTTCGTCGACCAAGGTCGACGCCTACCCAGGCGGTGGCTGTCCGTGTTCTGGTAGGTGCCAGCCCTGGTTGGCATGCCTCGGCGGTGGCTGGGCGTGCTCTGGTAGATGCCAACCTTGGTTGGCATGCCCCGGCGGTGGCTGGGCGTGCTCTGGTAGATGCCAACCTTGGTTGGCATGCCGTTCGTCGACCAAGGTCGACGCCCACCCAGGCAATGGCTGTCCGCTTCAACGCCCGTTCGGTCGCGCCACGTGCTGGTCGATCAGGATCACGTTGCCGTCGGGATCGGCCAACTGCAGATAGCCCGTACCCTGGCCATCAGGATCGGTGCGGACCGCCAGTTCGATGCCCCTGGTATCCAGCTCTGCCTGCAGCTCACGCACATCCTGGAAGTGGGGGAGTTCCTGCTTGTGCTGGTCCCAGCCGGGGTTGAAGGTCAGCAGGTTGCCCTCGAACATGCCCTGGAACAGCCCGATCACCGTGCCGTTGCTGCGCATCACCAGCCAGTTCTGTGCCGGATCGCCGCCGGTGACCGAGAAGCCCAGGGCTTCGTAGAAGGCACGGGAGGCCGCGAGATCCTTCACCGAGAGGCTGACCGAAAAGGCACCAAGCTGCATGAGTGGGCTCCCTGACGGGATGGGGGGTGTCGGCACTGCAGCATGACCGGGCGTGAAGACAATGTTAATCTCGATCTGCGCCGCCTTATGCGGCGCTTTTTTTTCTCCGCTCTTTCGATCGACAGAGGATCCCATGCCGACCGAACCCGCTACTGCCCTGATCAGCAACGACATCGTTGGACTGGGCCTGATTGCCGCCACCCTGGCCCTGATCTTCTGGGCCGCCAGTGGTCCAACCCCGCTGCTGAAGAAGATCTTCGCCTGGGTGCCGGCCCTGCTGCTGTGCTATTTCATCCCCGCCGTCTACAACACCGCCGGTGTCATCGATGGCCACAACACCTCGCTGTACAACCCGGTCGCGCGTGACGTGCTGCTGCCGGCCGCGCTGGTCCTGCTGACCCTGTCGATCGACCTGAAAGGCGTCATCAAGCTCGGCCCGAAACTGCTGATCGTGTTCTGTGCCGGTACCGCCGGCATCATGCTCGGCGCCATCGTTTCGTTCCAGCTGATGAAGCTGATCCATCCGGAAACCGTGGCCGGTGATACCTGGGCCGGCATGGCGGCGCTGGCCGGCAGCTGGATCGGTGGCGGCGCCAACATGGTCGCCATGCGCGAGGTGTTCGGCACCGATGCCACCACCTTCGGCCAGTTCGCGGTGGTTGACGTGGCCTGTGCCAGCCTGTGGATGGCGATCCTGCTGTTCCTGGCCAACCGCGCACAGCAGATCGACACCCGCAATGGTGCCGACACCCGTGCCATCGACGAGATGAAGGCGCGCATCAGTGCCTACGAGGCGCAGAACGCGCGCATTCCCAGCATGACCGACCTGATGGTGATCGTTGGCGTGGCACTGGGCGGCGTTGGCCTGGCCCATGCCATCGCCGCGCCGCTGGCAGGCTGGTTCAAGGCCAATGTCAGCTGGGCCAGCCAGTTCAGCCTCGACAGCCAGTTCGTCTGGGTGATCCTGCTGTCCACGGCGATGGGCCTGGGCCTGAGCTTCACCCGTGCGCGCCGGCTGGAAGCGGCAGGCGCTTCGCGGCTGGGCACGGTGTTCCTGTACTTCCTGATCGCCTGCATCGGCATGCAGATGAACCTGCTGTCGCTGCTGGATCGGCCGTGGCTGTTCCTGCTCGGCGCGATCTGGATGGCCACGCACGTGCTGGTGCTGTGGGTGGTGGCCAAGCTGCTGCGCGCGCCGCTGTTCTTCTTCGCCATTGGTTCGCAGGGCAACATCGGCGCAGCCGCTTCGGCCCCTGTGGTGGCGGCGGCGTTCCATCCGACGCTGGCGCCGGTGGGCGTGCTGCTGGGTACGGTGGGTTATGCCACCGGCACGGGCCTGGCCTACGTCACCGGCCTGATCCTGAAGTGGATGGCCACCGGCTGAGTTCGGACCGCCCTGGCGTCATGCTTCCGTAGATCCACGCCATGCGTGGATGCATTTCATGGGTATCCATGAACAAGGAAGGGGTCAGATCCGTTTCCCGGAGGAAACGGATCCGACCCCGGACTCAACTCGATATCTGCCAGGCTTCATCCACGCATGGCGTGGATCCACTCAACGTCATTCGAGCGCTGTTGAACCGGACCCTCAACAGCAGCGGCCACCGTTGCGTCCGCCATAACGCGCTTCCTGGCGCTCGCGGAAGAACGTCTTGTAGTCCATCGGCTCCTGGTCCGGATGTTTTTCCAGCATGTGCCGGACGTAGTTGTCGTAATCAGGAATGCCACAGCACAGTCGTGCGGTCTGCACCAGGCGCCGCCAGATGCGGCGGTGCGCCTGGTACTGGCCGGCGGGAACCAGTTGGGTACTCATCACTGATCCACCATTTCATGCGGCTTCAGCGCCACGTACGGGGTCTCGCGGTCAGTGCGCTGCGGATTGCGGCGGGCCGCCAGGATGGTCTTGATCGAATACACCAGCACCGCGCCCACCACCAGCAGGAACAGCGCGGTCAGGCCGGTGTTGACGTAGGCGTTGACCACGATCTGCTTCATCTGCGCCACCGACTTGGCCGGTGCAGTGATGGTGTCGCTGGCGAGCGCGGCCTGGAACTTGTGTGCCTGTGCCAGGAAGCCCTGTGCCGGATTGCTGTCGAAGATCTTGATGAAGCCGGCGTAGGTGGTGCAGATCAGCAGCCACACCGCCGGTACCGCAGTCACCCATGCATAGCGGTCACGCTTCATCTTGAACAGCACCACCGTGCCCAGCATCAATGCGATGCCGGCCAGCATCTGGTTCGAGATGCCGAACAGCGGCCACAGCGTCTGGATGCCGCCGAACGGATCGACCACGCCGGTGTAGAGCAGGTAGCCCCACAGCGCCACGCAGCCGGCGGTACCGATGATGTTGGCGGTCCACGATTCGGTCTTCTTCAGGGCCGGCACGAAGTTGCCCAGCAGGTCCTGCAGCATGAAGCGGCCCGCACGGGTACCGGCGTCCACCGCGGTGAGGATGAACAGCGCTTCGAACAGGATCGCGAAGTGGTACCAGAACGCCATCATCGCGTCGCTGCCACTGGGAATCGCTTCGTGCAGGATCTGCGCGATGCCTACCGCAAGTGTTGGCGCGCCACCTGCACGATGCAGGATGGTCGGTTCACCGATCGCCGCCGCAGTCGCGGTCAGCTGCTCGGGGGTGATGGTGAAGCCCCAGGTGTTGGTGATGTAGTGCGCGGCCGAGGCCGCATCGGCACCGATCACCGCCGCCGGGCTGTTCATCGCGAAATAGATGCCCGGATCGATGATCGAGGCCGCCACCAGCGCCATCACCGCGACGAACGATTCCATCAGCATGCCGCCGTAGCCGATGTAGCGCATGTGCGCTTCATTGGCCAGCAGCTTCGGCGTGGTGCCGGAGGAAATCAGTGCATGGAAACCGGAGACCGCGCCACAGGCGATGGTGATGAACAGGAACGGGAACATGCCGCCCTTCCACACCGGGCCGTCGCCGCTGGCGGCGAACTGGGTCAGCGCCGGCATCTTCAGTTCCGGCATCACCACCAGGATGCCGATGGCCAGCGCGATGATGGTGCCGATCTTGAGGAAGGTCGACAGGTAATCACGCGGGGCCAGCAGCAGCCACACCGGCAGCACCGAGGCGACGAAGCCGTAGCCGATCAGCATCCAGGTGATCTGGGTGCCGGTGAAGGTGAAGGCCGGGCCCCAGACCGGATCGGCGGCGACCTTGCCGCCGTACCAGATCGCGGCCAGCAGCAGGATCAGGCCAACCACCGAGATCTCGCCGATCTTGCCGGGGCGGATGTAGCGCATGTACACGCCCATCAGGATCGCGATGGGCATCGTCGCGATCACCGTGAACATGCCCCACGGGCTTTCGGCCAGCGCCTTGACCACCACCATCGCCAGCACTGCCAGGATGATGATCATGATCAGGAACGCACCGAACAGCGCGATGGTGCCGGGCACCTGGCCCATCTCTTCTCTTACCAGGTCACCCAGCGAGCGGCCATTGCGGCGGCTGGACAGGAACAGGACCATGAAGTCCTGCACCGCACCGGCCAACACCACGCCCACCACCAGCCACAGCAGGCCGGGCAGGTAGCCCATCTGCGCGGCCAGGACCGGGCCGACCAGCGGGCCGGCGCCGGCAATGGCGGCGAAGTGGTGGCCGAACAGCACGTGCTTGTTGGTCGGAACGTAGTCCAGGCCATCGTTGTTGATCACCGCCGGGGTGGCCCGGGTCGGATCCAGCTGCATCACCTTGTTGGCGATGAACAGGCTGTAGAAGCGATAGGCGACGAGGTACAGCGACACCGCCGCGACGACGATCCACAGGGCATTGATGTGTTCGCCGCGGCGCAGCGCCACGGTGCCCAGACAGAACGCGCCGAGCAGAGCGAGTACCGCCCAGCCCAGTTTGGAAAACCCTTTCATGAGGTGCTCTCTCCCGGAAAGACAGACAAAGAGTCCTGCTTGCCCACGACAGGGTCAATTGGCACAGGACGAATCGGCGGTAGTACTTTGGTCGTACGGCGGCTGCGCTGACGTGCAGCGAACATCAGGGATGGAACAATCGGTTGCGGAGCCATCCATTGGCCTACGGCCGTGTGGCGTCCATCTTCAGTGGCACCCATCCAACAGGAGTCGCCATGAGCTTTCCCGAACCGGTCCGCGTACTGCGCACCATCCGTGGCATGCCCACCTCCGACGGTGCCGGCGTGCGCCTGACCCGCGTCATCGGCGGCCCGACGCTGCCCGACCTGGATCCGTTCCTGCTGCTTGATGAGTTCGGTACCGACCGCGCCGAGGACTACATCGCCGGCTTCCCGGAACACCCGCACCGTGGTTTCGAGACCGTCACCTACATGCTCGACGGGCGCATGCGGCATCGCGACAACCATGGCAACGAAGGCCTGCTCACCCCGGGCAGCGTGCAGTGGATGACCGCTGGCCGTGGCCTGGTGCATTCGGAGATGCCCGAGCAGGAAAGCGGGCAGATGCGCGGGTTCCAGCTGTGGGTGAACCTGCCGGCGAAGGAGAAGATGACCGAGCCGAAGTACCAGGAATTCGCACCCGAGCGCATTCCCGTGGTGCACCCGGAGCCGGGCGTGGAGGTGAAGGTGATTGCCGGCAGCGTGGACGGCACCGATGGCCCGATCGTGCAGCCGGCCACCGATCCGCTCTACCTCGACATCACGCTGGCGCCCGACCGGGCCTGGACCTATGCGCTGCCGGAGGGGCACAACGCGTTCGCCTACGTGTTCGAAGGTGCGATGACCGTGGGTGAGCAGGACGCCGCGCGCGACGTTGCACGCCAGGAACTGGCGGTGCTGGGCGGTGGCGAGCAGTTGCACCTCTCGGCCGGCAGCGAAGGTGCGCGGTTGATCCTGGTGGCCGGCCGTCCGCTGCGCGAACCGGTGATGCGCCACGGGCCGTTCGTGATGAACACGCGGCAGGAACTGATGCAGGCCTTCGTCGATTTCCAGGAAGGCAAGTTCTGAGGGAGTGCCGGCCGCTGGCCGGCAGCAGCCTCGGACAAAGGCGGATCGGGGTGCCGGCCAGCGGCCGGCACTACCGTCGGATCGGCTCGCATTGCGGGGATGCTGCCAGGCAGTCATCCCCGTCACCTTCAGCGCCCCGCGGCCACGGCCGACGGGGTCAGGCTCATGCCCTGCGCCAGCTGCTGCAGCGAGCCCAGTTCCTGCGCGCTGTCCGGATACAGCGAAATCTGCGCGTAACGCCCTTTGTCGAGCTTGACCACACTGATGCGACGCTCGGCATAGCCGGGCGGCTGCTGGCCACCCAGATCGGGCTGGTACCAGTACAGCGATTCACCGCCGAAGCTGCCCTTTTCCTGGCGCAGCGAGCGGTTCAATGGAAGGTTGGGATCGCGCGCACTGAGCATCAGGCTCAGTACCTCGCGGCCATCGCCGGTGCTGGCGCGGCAGACCAGGAAATCGGCCTGTGCCTGCTGTTGCCACTGCAGGCCGCTGCTGGCCGGCAATGAAGGACATTCGGTGGGAGCCTGCGCGGCGGCCTGGGCCACCGCGAACAGCAGGCTCGACAACACTACAGGCGCGAACTTCATGCATCCCCCAAGGTGGTGTGTCGTTGGCTCCGCCGGATGGACCGGCAGCCTTGGCATCCCATCCCCGGATGCCGCCCCGGCCGGCATGTGCACGGACGGTCAACTCAACCTTAACGGAACGTGAGCGATCGCACAAATCGCGGTTACACGCGTAACCATTGCGGCCGATGGTCGGCCGCAATGGTCCGCACAGGCCTCAGCGGTCGTTGCCGATCCACTTGTAGATGATGCCGCCGATCGCGCCGCCCAGCAGCGGGGCGACCCAGAACAGCCACAGCTGGCTGACCGCGCCGCTGCCGGCGAAGAAGGCCACCGCCGTGGAACGGGCCGGGTTCACCGAGGTGTTGGTGACCGGGATGCTGATCAGGTGGATCAGGGTCAGCGACAGGCCGATCGCCAGCGGGGCGAACCCGGCCGGTGCCTTGCCGTGGGTGGCGCCCATGATCACGATCAGGAACACGGCGGTCAGCACCACTTCGCACAGGAAGGCCGCGGCCACGCTGTAGCCGCCGGGGGACAGCGCGCCGTAGCCGTTGCTGGCGAATGCACCGGCCTGGCTGCCATCAATGGCGAAGCCGCTGGCGCCCGATGCGATCTGCAGCAGGATGAAGCCGGCCAGCAGGCCGCCGGCGACCTGGGCGATGATGTACGGAATCAGGTCCTTGGTCGGGAAACGACCGCCGGCCCACAGGCCGACACTGACCGCCGGATTGAAGTGCGCGCCGGAGATATGGCCGAACGCATAGGCGCCGGTCACCACGGTCAGGCCGAAGGCCAGCGCAACGCCGAGGAAACCGATACCCAGCGGATTGCCGTCACCGCCGAACTTGGCGGCCAGCACGGCACTGCCACAGCCACCCAGAACCAGCCAGAACGTGCCGAGGAACTCGGCGGACAAGCGTTTACCCATGCTCATGTGTTGCACTCCTTTGACGGTCGAAAGTGTGATTTATGTCACATTTCAATGATCAGCGGGTGACTGTAGTGTCAACGCCGGGTGCAGGGATACACCTTCGGATGTGTGCAACACGCGATGTTCAGTACTGCGGCAGCGGGATGAATTCCTTGTCGTCGCCCGGAATGGTGCCGAAGCGGCCGGCCTCCCAGTCGTGCTTGGCCTGTTCGATACGTTCCTTCGAGCTGGACACGAAGTTCCACCACAGGTGACGCGGGCCATCCAGCGGCTCGCCACCGAACAACATCGCCTTCACCGGCGTCTTTGCGCGCAGGCGGCCACGCGCACCAGCCTCGGGGATCACCAGGTGCTGGGCAGGGATGTCCACGCCATCCAGCTGCGCGTCGCCTTCGAGGATGTACAGCGCGCGCTCGCGGTGGCCGTCGTCGATATCGATTTCCGCATCCGGGTCGAGGTCGATCGCCACGTTGAGGGTATCGGCGAATACTTTGACCGGCGATTCCTCGCCATAGGCGCGGCCGGCGATTACCCGCAGCCAGACACCATTGCGGCGCTGCTCGGGCAGGGTGGCGGCGGCATGGTGGTAGAACGCCGGCTCGATTTCCTCATGCGATTTCGGCAGCGCCACCCAGGTCTGCATGCCGTGGATCGGGTTGTCGTGATCGCGGTCAGGTTGCGGCGTGCGCTCGGAATGGGCGATGCCGCGGCCGGCGGTCATCCAGTTGACGTCACCGGGACGGATCACCTGGTCCGAACCCAGCGTGTCGCGGTGGCCGATCGCGCCCGACCACAGATAGGTGACGGTAGCCAGGCCGATATGCGGATGCGGGCGCACGTCGATGGCGGTGCCGGGGTGCATGAGTGCCGGGCCCATCTGGTCGACGAACACGAACGAGCCGATGCTGCGGGCCTGCAGGGTCGGGACGGCCCGGCGGACTTCTAGGCCGCCGATGTCGTGCACGCGCGGGGCGATGATGGTGGTCATGCGGGCGTTCTCGCTGGCAGGGATCAGGTGATCAGCATCGCATGCAGCTGTGACGGGGACATGCCCCGTATGGGTAACAGGTTGTTCCAGCCAACGGCGCAGCCCCTCGTGGCTGTGGGGTTGGTCGCGTAAAGCAAAAGCCGCGCTTGGCCGGGCGGGGTGGGGTCGCGGGGGACGCCGT
Organism: Stenotrophomonas sp. FR024; assembly: GCF_047500745.2. Taxonomy (NCBI): domain Bacteria; kingdom Pseudomonadati; phylum Pseudomonadota; class Gammaproteobacteria; order Lysobacterales; family Lysobacteraceae; genus Stenotrophomonas; species Stenotrophomonas sp. FR024. Next base: position 50,442 of record NZ_JAXAXM020000010.1, on the reverse strand, counting down.
GAATCCTGTAACGGCGCGCGATAAATCGCCCGCCATAGGTGAGATAAACGGTGGGGCGCCAATGTTGCGCCCACCGGAATGAAATTGCACGGGACGTAACCCGTCCCGTGCGCCTCTGCCAACCTACCAGGTCGTGAAGATCAGCTCCCTCCGCTGGACCGCCTGCCGGCCAATCGTGTAGCGGATCGGTACCACCCGGTCCCTGAACTGCCCGAACACCTTCCGCATGGCCGGGTGATCGTTGATGGTCAGAATGGCCGCGCCGCGCAGACTCGCCATCTGGCTGGCCAGCTCCTCGTACTGCTCCATGCCGAAGGGCGTTCCATATCCCTCGGTCTCCCAATACGGGGGGTCGAGGAAGAACAGGGTATCGGCTCCGTCGTACTTGGCCATGCACTGCTGCCAGGCCAGGTGCTCTATGGTCACCTTGTGCAGCCGCAGGTGCGCCGCGCTCAGATCCTCTTCGATCCGCAACAGGTTCAGGCCTTTGCCACCCCGACCGAAGCCTGGCGTCTGGCCTGTGGCCTTTCCGCCCCAAGCCAGGCGCTGTAGGTAGTAGAAGCGTGCAGCCCGTTGGATGTCCGTGAGGGTGTCAGGATGCTGGAGTTGGCACCACCGGAACATTTCCCGGCTCGTCAGCGCCCATTTGAACTGGCGGACGAACTCCTCCAGGTGGTTGGCCACCACCCGGTAGAGACGCACCAGCTCGCCGTGGCAGTCGTTGAGCACCTCAGCCCTGGCTGGCTCTCTGGCGAACAGAAGAGCGGCGCCGCCGGCGAAGGCCTCGACATAGGTCCGGTGAGGGGTATCGGCTACCAGGGGCAGCAGGTGGGGCAGCAGGCGGGTCTTGCCGCCTGGCCAAGGGAACAGCGTGGTCGTCTTCATTCTCAGCCTCTGCGATGAGCCTCGGCGAGGCTTACCTCCCCCGCGCGGGGAGCAGGGCCTCGGCCAAAAGCACGCGGGCTGTACGCGTGTGTTGCGGTGCCAGGCCGACAGTTGCAGCTGTCGGCCTGGCGCCCTGTTCTAGAGCTGCAGGAAGTCGCTCAGGGCCGAAGCGATCGCTTCGGCTCCGGTCGAGTTGGGGTGGACGTTGTCGAACACCAGGCCGCGATCGCTCTGCCGGGCCCAGCTGCGGCCCAGCGCCACCCGCAGATCGAGGAAGTGCCAGTTGTAGTCCGCCGCGATGTTGCGCAGCGCGGCCGCCTTGGCGTCGTATCCGTAGATCCCACCCAAGGCCCTGCCATCGTTGGGGACGAAACCGACGCACAGACAGCCATCAGAGGTCGCCGAGGCCGCCTTCACCACCGCCTCCAGATTCGCGTACCACATGCCTGGGTCAGTGCCGGCGGTGGTGTCGTTGATCGTGCATATCACCACGGTGAAGTCAGGCCGCAGGGCCGACAGCATCGGCCGGTGATTCCAGGGCTGACTGGCGACGATCAGGTCCGCAGACTTGGCCGCGCAGTAACCGCCCACCAACGCCACCGGGCTGGCGCTGCCATCGAAGGTCTCGATACCACAGACGAAGGCGTCGCCGCCGCTACCGACGCCGACCTCGATGTAGTGGGTGCCGGCGGACACCGTGTAGTCCTTCGACACCAGCGACGCAGCCGCGTCCTGTGACACGGTATCGACCAAGCTCCCGTCGACGTAGATGCCCACCGCCGTGTTCAGGCCGGAAAGGGTCGGATACCACACCCGGAAGCTGGAGAACGCGCCTGCAGGCGTGAACCGCAACTTTCCCGTGCTGCCGCCGGCCGCCTTCAGGTGGCGCCCGCCGAAAATCTGGGAGACGGTGGAGTCCGGTGCCCAGCCCGTGCCCAAGGTGATGCGCGGGTCGTAGCTGGCCAGCCCGGTATTGGCCAGGGTGACGTTCTGCTCGCCGAAGAAGCTGTCGGTACGAACACCCTTCTTCACCATGAAGCGCCGCGCCAGGCTGGTTGTTGCCGCGCCAACCAGACCATCAGCTCCCGTTCCCGAGCCTTGGCCGGCGACATTGGAGTCGCCCACGATGGCCAGACGCGCCGGATTGGTCGCGCCGCGCGCCTTGGCGGCCTGCCACTTGGCTGTACTGCCGACGCGGGTAGCCTGGCTCGCGCCGGCATCGCCAAGCGTGGCCAGCAGCTGCCCCACAGTCAGGCGAATGTCGTTTCCAGGCGACACCGTGCCGCCACCGACGGCGGCGCCGCCCTCCGGCGCCGTGCCGGGAATGATCACGCTGCTGGCCAGGGTCTGCAGCTGCGGTTTTGAGCTGAATCGAGCCATCGTTCTTATCCTTGGTAGGCAATGCCGGCCTGGTCGACGTAGGTGTCGCCGGCCTCATCGGTGTACTCGCTCGTCGGATCGAGCGATTCGAAGTAGAAGCCCGTGAAGAGCCCAGGGCCGCCCTGGCTGCCACGGAAATAGTTGACGCCGACCCGGCCGGCGGCTTGATGGGTGCTGTCCGAGCGGGTCAGGACAACGGTGCCGTCCAGGCGGCGGACGGTCAGTGTCGAACCGATCAGCTCCACCTCCAGCCACACCACCACCTCGCTATCCGTGATGCCTGGCACCTCGACGAACTGCAGCTGCTGGAAAGACCCGGAGGCCGCGTTGGAACCTCGCCCAAACTCGACGCCAAACGAGGTGACGCTGCGACGGCCGACGCCCAGGATGTAGGCGTAGGTGTCGTTGGTGACCTGCCAGCTGGTAGTGCGCAGCAGCAGGCCCACGTTGTCCGTGCGAACGCCGGTACCGGCCGGGATCACGAATCCGACCAGGGCACGGCAATCCTTGGCGGCCGGCACGCTCTCAAAGCGCGCCCTTGAAGCGGTGCCGGTGCTGCCGCACTGCAGGTTCAAGCGCCCTGCCTGCACCGACAGGCCCGACCCAGACGGCCCGAACAGCGTCATCTGGGCGGTGTTGTCGACCTCTGCCCACAGCTGCCCCCGATCGAAGACGTGCAGCCGCGAACGGCGCTCTACGGAGCCCAGCGCATCGGTGGCGGTAATCACCGCATTGAAGGCGGTCACGATGGGGTTCCTCCCAGGGTCGAGTTGCTGCCGGTCTGATCCACGTCCAACGAGACCCCTGGCGGCAGGCCGGTTGCCGACCAGGTCACCGGGCTGGCCTCGGTGCCCCGCTTGAAGTGCAGGCTGTACGGGCCATAGGCCCGACCGCGAACCAGCGCGATCGGCAGTGCCGGCATCTCCAGCAGGCGTGCGGGGAAGTCCGAGGGCTTTGCCGGCGGCGTGAAGGGCTCCCAATACACGGCTGCACCGGCATGCACCTCGACGCCAGCCAGGCCCGCATACAGCCGCTCGGCGGTCAGGGTCGTGTTGCTGGCCAGCGACAATGCCGTCTGGCTGAGGTTGACCGCTGCTGCAGGCAAGGTGCTCTCATCGACCAGGCGGCCATCCTTGAAGATACGGGCCACGCCGCCGCGCCTGGAGATCGTCAGGTGCGACCAGGCACTGTTCGGCAGCCGGTTCTCCGCCAGCGCAAGGACCGCATCATTGAAGAGGCGCACGTAGTTGCCGCCCGTGAACACATCCAGGCCAACCTGCATCGGGTTGGTCAGCTGCTCGCGGCGCAGGTAGAGGCCGCCATTGGTCGTGTTCGGGCCGATCTGGAACAGGCGCGCGTAGGTGTCGCTTGGGGCCGCGTCAGGGCGTATCCACATGGCCACGCTGAAGTCGGCCGTACCCAGACTGGCCTCCAGCTCCTGCCGCAATCCGGTGCCATTGAAACGCACCGAGGCACCGCCGGCGTATGGCGACTGCGTGGGGTCCAGCACCGGCAGGTTGGAGGAGCTGACCGCCACCGTGCGACCACCGGCCTCCTGGTAGCCGGTCTGCATCGGGAAGCTGCTGCGCATGGTCGACAGCGCAATCTCCGTCTCGGCAAAGCCCACATTGCCCGCCGCATCCTGACCCTTGACCCGGATCGGGTAGTAGCCCGGCGCGCCACCCAGCGGAATCCCTTCGATCCGACCGGCGGTGGTGTTCAGGCTCATCCCCGCAGGCAGCACGCCCTGATCGATCGACCACTCCACGCCCTCGGCCTCCGTGGTGAACACCAGCGAGGCGGTGGAGTTGTTGGCACCACGCCAGGCGCTGATGCTGAAATCCAGTTGATAGACACGACGGAACAGCAGCTCCACCGACTGCCAGCTATCCAGCCCGTCGCGCCGGGAGCTGAGCAGCACGCGGTTGCGCTCGACCAGCTGGCCGGCCGGCACAGTGAACGAGGCACCCACCAGGTCCGGGTAGGAGACAACCAGGGCGCCGGAAGCGGCGTCATACACGGTTACGGTGTAGGTGGTGCCTGGCTCAGGCCCAATGCTGGCCATGCCGGTATCCACCAGCTGGTCCGCCTGCGCCACGCGATCGCGATGGGCCCAGCTCAAAACAGCGTCACCGACGACGTCCTCTGGGTACAGCTCGCCGTTAATATGCACGTCCGCCGGCGGATACGGCCGGGCCTGGCGATCCTCCATCTCGACCACCAGATCCTGCGCGTCGGCCAGGTCCGTCAGCGCCGACGCGCCACGGGTGAGCAGCTTGGCGTGGACGGTGTCACCGCCGACGTACTCGGTGGTGTCGGTCGCAAAGTCGGTGAGGAACAGCACGCGGGCGCCCGGCGCGTGCAGATGAGGCACCGTGTCGGCGCAGGCACGGCCCAGCGTGAGGGTCATCGCAGCCGCGTCAATGGCATCCACGCGGCAAATCTCCGCGCCAACCAGGGCGATATCGCCCACGGCCACCGAGCCCAGATCCAGCGGATCGGTCAGGGTGAAGCTCTCGGTGCGATAGCCGGCTTCTTCGACCAAGGCAGCACTTGCGCACCAGTCACCCCGGCCGCGATAGCTGTACTCCGCCCCGCCAGCCTGAGCCATCAGGCGGAAGTACTGCCCCACCGTTGGTGGCGCTGAGGCTGCCAGCAGGAAAGAGACGTCACTGCTGAGCTGTGCCAGGTCGGCCGCACTGAGCTGCGAGACCAGCACGACGTAGGGCACCTCCATCGCCACCTGGTGCGGCGAAACGGTCGGCGCCGTCGACGGCGGCTTCCCGCCTGGCTCAGTTCCGACATAGACCGAATTGGGCTGGCTGTAGACGTCCTCACTGCAGCTGAAGGTGATGGCGCCGGACTTCAGGGTGCCGCCACGCTTCTCGCCCATCAGACACACCATGTCGGCGATGCCCCGCTTGGGCGCCTGCAGGCGGAAGTAGCTGCCCGGTGACCACGTGCGGGCCACGGGCGTGGTGGTCAGGTCGAACTTGCGCAGCGAGGTGGCCTTGGCGCGCAGATTGCGGGCGCCGATCTTCAGGGCCAGATCCACGTTGGCGACCTCGCCGGAGCGGTCCTCCTTCTCCGAGACCACACTGCCAAAGGCCTGGATCGCGCCCAGCGACTGCAGCGCGGGGGTGGTGCCGATCGCGTTCTCGACAGGGTCGAAGTACTTCACGAACAGCTGGTTGCAGGCGTTGTCCATCGTGGCGGGCTCTTCGGCCCAATCCAGGACGTCGTCGTCGGTCAGCACCGGAAGCTCGTCCAGAACGTACTTCCCGCGCGGCACGTTCAGGCGATACCGACCATCCATGCCCTGCACGAGCACGGCCCCTGCAGCGTCACAGATCCGTTGCTGGTACTGCTCGATGGACTCCTTATCTGGATCATAGATCGGGCACAGGCCCATTCCCTCTTCGAAGAAGACATCCGCGGCTGCGCGGAAGCTGGCATCGTCGATCACCGAGATGGGTTCGGCCCCCATGCTTTCGTGGGTAATGCTGTCGTACAGGATGTGGGCGGCATTCATCCCGACCAGCGGCACCTTGGCATCCAGGCTCTCCACTCGCGCCGTCAGCCACTGGCTGGGCGCATCCTGCAGGCCATCGATCGTCAGCGCCTGCAGCCTGACGGTCGCATTGCTGGCCACTTCGACGTTCAATGGCGCGCCGTCGAGGATCAGGCGCGAAGACTCAAAATTGGGGGTGTAGTTCAGGTGGTACGTCGCCGGCGGATTGCTGATCTCCAGGCGATACACGTTGTGATTGGGCAGGATGCTTCCCGAACCCGTGCCGCCCTTGATGAAGCTGGGCGAGCCTGGCATCGGGAAGCCACCGCTGTAGTACTTGGTCTCGACCGAGCCACTGATCCGCAAGCCGACCTGGAAGATCGTTGCGCCGGTGCCATTGAGGGTGAAGCGGTCCTCGCTATCCCCAGGCACTGTGCAGTACGTGCCCTGCATATCGACGCAGGGCAGGCTCCAGGACACGGAGCGGAAGCCGGAAACGACCTCGCTGGCATCCTTGTCGAGCAGGATCTTCACCTTCTCCGGATACCAGCACACGCCATCCTGCCAGCCTTCCTTGATCCGGCGCAGGACGAAGCTGGGCGACTTCGGATAGGGGGTGAAGGCCGACCACCTTCCGCCCTTGAACAGGACAGTGACCAGCCCACGATAGGCGCCGTGCGCAGCACCGAGATTCGGCGGAAGCCAGGGATTGAGCTGCTGGTCCTCGCGGCCGAACATGATCTCGGCCTCGCCCTCGATGCCGCCCTGCTCATCCTCACCGCCGAACAGGTTCTCGGCGTGAATCCAGATCGACCCGTTGGACGTGACCACGCCAGCCCATGCCGTTGCATCATCCACGTCCCACTGCACGAACTCATCCACCGGCCCCTGACACAGGCCGAAAAGCAGCTTGAGCTTGTACCAGTAACCAACGGTCTTCTTACCTCCGCCGCCCATCGCTGGCCTCCATTCGCTGAGCGTGCGCAACCAATGCCAGGGCCAGGCCATCACCTGTAGCGACCAGCCTCTCGGCCTCGATACCCTCCTTACGGAACGCATTCCAATCCAACCCATGCGCGGCAAACCAGTCCCTACCGCCACGCGAGCAGAAGCCTGGCTTGTTGCCGAAGCCCGGAATCGTGCGCAAGTGCTCAAGGGTTACGATCATTTCTTGCCGCCTCCCTTGCGGATCTTGTCGGTACCGGCCGACCGCCACGCAAGTACCTGCGGCTCGGAGATCCGCACAGTTCCATAGATGCGCTTCACGGCGGTGCCTTCTTCGGTGGTGGGGATATCGGGCGTCTGCACTTCCGGCTTGGTCTGGTTCGTCCGGGCGAGCAGCGCACTGATCAGCATCGATACGATCATGATGATCAGCTGCACCCACCACACAAAGGCCTGCTGCGGCTCCCGTTGCGGGAAGGGCGAACGGAACTGATTCACCAGTAGCACGAGGCCGCCTAGGGCCAACGCAAGCGCCATGACGCGCCGCGCAAGAGCACCGGACTCCGTGTCATGCCACCAGTACCTGAGACGCCACCCATACACATACAAGAGCCGACGCAGGCCGCGCCGAGGTTGTTGCCGATCAGTGCTCACCATGAGATCCGGTGTCCGTCAAAGGGGTTCTCCACGTTCAACTGCGGCTGGCCGCCATAGTTGGGCGTGTTCTGGAAGTAGCTGCCGCAGTCGGCGAATGTGTGTGCACACCCAGGCGCGACCGTGACCGTCAGACCCGCAGCCAGTTCAGGACCGGGGTAGTTGAGGGTGATGGTGTCGCCGGCGTGCGAGTTGATCGTCCGCGTCTCCGCCAGGCCGTTGCTGCGCGCCCAGACCATGACCCCGCCTTCCAAGCGACCAGCGGGGAACGCGGCAAACGCAGCTGAGCGCAAGGTGGCACCACCCACGGAAGCCAGCACGGCCTCCACAGCGTGATCCGACATCGCTACCCCACACCGATACAGCGCCTTCCAGCAGCCCCGGGTGAACCGGCCCGTATTGCCCCGGAAACCCTTGCGGGAGTTATTACGCTCGCAGGTCAGGGTCAGGGTGGTGTCAGTGAAGCGCGGTGATACCACCTGGCCCGTCCACTCGATCACCGCCTGCAGGTCCGGGTCGTTGCTGTGGACCTTCATGCACACAACGGAAACCCGGCCGCTTGGCGCATAGGGCCGAAAGATACGGCCGAACTCCTGCGTCACCGGCAGCTCGGCAGCGGCCGGATTCAACAGGAACGGCATCTTGATGGTCAGCTTGTTCTGCGATCGCTCGCTGGTTTCATTCACAGCACTGCGCTCGATGCCGGGCGCCGAGCGATAGAGCCTTGCACCATCCCCATTACCGATCATCATGTCGCGCGCGCCGGATGCGAACCGGTACGCGTTGCCCTGCAGGGTGAACAGGAACAGATGGACAGGGCGGGCCAGGAAGCGGCTGGTCTCGAAGGCCTCAAACATGGGGAACCACCGAAGCAAAGCCGAGGGTGCAGGTAGCGACACCATCGGCGTCGGTGGCGTGTCGAATCTCGACCTGGTCGCTGGCGAGCGTGGCCAGGCTCATGATCTGGACGGCCCGAACCCGCGACGCCGAAACGCTGATGTCCAAGGGCGCATCCAGGGTGATCACCTCGACGTCGTTGGAGGCCACCGAGCCAGTAATGCGCCGATGAATGGCGGTGCCGTCCAACAGCTCGATGCGCAGGTCTCGACGCCCAGGCGCCTGCGCACCGAACAGCGCATAGCCCGCCCATTCGATGGGGATCTCGATGGCGCCCACGGCCAGATCGGCGGTGATGCGCAGATCACTGGTGTAGGACGGCAGCCATATAGGCGTGGACCGGCCGCACAGGGTGTACGCCAGAGAGCGCAGCCAGCTGTGCTCTTCACGCCCGAACAGCTTCCATTGTGTGCTTTGCGATCGGAAGGCGAAGTCTGCAAGGGGCACGGTAAGCGGTGCAGCGCTGTCGTTGTCCAATACCTCTCGCAGGCGGGCATAGCTGGCCTTCGGTTGATCAGTCCAGTCTGCCCAACGGTTCAGGACGGGCGTGCCCAGGTAGAGCGGCAGGTCGACCAGGCTGGGCCACTGACAGACGTCAAGCACGTCGAACGTCAGCGAACGGATGCCGGCATTGTCATGCCATAGCGACTCTTCCGCGCTGTCCTGCAGCTGAGCCCTTCGCAAGGGAAACAGCACGGTTCCAGTTGGCCATGTGCCAGCGGTGGCAGCGGCGAGCGAGAGCCCTTCGGCTTCCACCGAGGTCACCGTCACCACTTCCCAGCGGTTGACCGCTCCCCACAGCAAGGCCTGTCCGCCGACGAAGAAATCAAACCCATTGGTTCGGCAGGCAATCTCGACCGATCCTACGGGCAATCTCGCGGGAATGAGCTGCGCATCCGGCCAGATGGGGACGAGCCAACGACCACCGTGGCCAGCGAGCAGCATGTCGACGACCCGGCGCTGCTGGCCCTCACACTTCACAGAGAACTCAAAGGACCGACGCGGATCAGAGCGATACGAACAATGCTGGGAGACACCAGATGCCGATGCCTGCATGTAGTTGGTGGCCCACGACAGCGTTTCTGTGATGGCGTCGGACCAATCAGCCGGTACCGGAAACACGCGTGGGCCGTTGGCGGAGAAAGACATCATTGCCACTCCGACTGGATCGCAGCGCCATTCCGGCTGGCCGTCATTACTACCGCTTGCTCAAACGCTGGATGCGAGGCCAACTTCTGGACCAGCTCATCCTGATCCTGCAGAAGGTAGACACGCATGTTCTTCGGAGTCGGAGTCCCGGCCGGTGCCACCGAGCTGAAGACCGGCGACCGCTGCAGCGAGGGCATCTGGCTGACTAGGCCACCGTCGGCAAAGGCATAAGCACCCCAGCGCCGGACGGCATCCATGCCGATGGCGTTGAACGCGTGCAGGAATGCCAGTGCACCCGGCTGCCGGACCACCTTGGCCCGGGCTACGAATTCACCATTGGAGAGCCAGGCAGGAATGCTGTCACTGGTACCTGTACCTGCACCCCAAACGGGACCACCCTGCGCTCTACCGACGGGAGTAGGCGTACCCACGCTGACGGTGCCGGTGTTGCTGGCCGCACCAGCAATACTACCGACCATGCTGACAACGGCCTTGGCATTGTTGGCAGCAGCCAGTGCGAGGGCGGCTTGCTTGAGCTGAACAGCAGCAGCCACCAGAGCACTCGCGCCGGTGACCAGGCCATTGCCCGCACCTGCCAGCGCCGAAGCGCTGCCGGTGACCGCTGTGGCGCCAGCGGTGACGACACTACCAGCCGAGGACAAGGCGACTGCCGAAGCTTGCGTTGCGGCCGCACCTACAGCCTGCGTACCGACGTCAGCGCTCTTGTCGAACAGCTTGCCAGTCAGGGTGGACGCCAGCTTGGCCGACAGCTCATCGGCCACATACCCAGCCAGGCCACTGGCAATGGATTGGAAGAAGCTGCGCACGATCTCGCCCAAGGTGGCATTGCCATTGGCCAGCGACATGAGGGCATCACGGAATGCGCTCTGGAACGTGGTGCGCACGTTCTGCTGCAGCAGGTTGGTGGTGGCGGCCATCTCCTTGAGCTTGACGGCCATCTGCTCAGCTGCCTGCAGCGCTTCGGGGTTCTTCAATGCCTCGGCGGTGGCGCGCATGCGATCGGGAAGATCGCCCAGGGCGGTCAGCTGCTGCCGGGACAGATCTACCAGCTTCTGGCGCGCCTGCGCTTCGGTGATCAGCCCGGCCTGCAGCTCGATCTGGATGCGCTGCTGAGCCAAGCCCATTTCACCCATCGCGCGGTTGTAGGTCTCCTGCATTTTCTGCAGTTCGGCTGTGAGGCGGACCAGCTCCTTGGCACGGTCGACCTCGGCCACACCGGACTGGTTGCCAGCCTCGACCATCTGCCGGCGTGTGACCTCGAGCTCGCGCAAGCTCTTGGCCTGCTGTGCATCGGGACCGCGCCCTTCAAGGTTGGCAATCTGATCCCGCACCTCCAGCAGCTTCCGATTGGATTCAACCAGAGCGTTCGCAGCATCAAGCTTCTTCGCGCTATCCAGCAGCTCCTGCTTAGTCTTCGACGACGCATTCTGGAAGTTGCCCTCATCGATGGCGGCCTGGACGCGGGACACCTCCGTGGCCTTCTTGCGTGTCTCATCGAGCGTGCCGACCAGCTCGATCTGTTGCTTCAAGCGCTCCAGTTCGCGCTGCGCGGCTGCCTCATCCTTCTGGGCTTCTGACTTGGGACCCTTGGGCTTCTTGGGTAGGCTTTCGGCATAACGTGCTCGAGCCTCCGCCTCCAAGGCCTTGACCGCCTTATCGTCCATGCGGCCGGCTTTACCCAGTGCCCGGATCTTGGCGATTTCCTCTTCAAGCTTCTTCTCCTTGCTCAGATTGCTTAAGCGAAGGCGCTCGAACTCTTCCCTCGCCTTTTCTTCCTCCGGCGTCAGGGGGGCATAGATGCCAGCCATCTGCACCTTCACAGGCGCATTGGTTCCAGAGGCCGCCCGGATGCGCGCAGCCATCTTGCCGGTCAGGTCAGCAAAGGAAGGGAGCCCGAAGTTCTTGGCCAGCGTGCTGCCGACCACACCCATCCCCAACAGATCGGACAGCCGCGGCAGCCTGGCCAGCACACCCCATTCGCCAGCCAGCTGGACCACCGCGTTGGTGAAGTCGCCCAGCGCGCCCCAGGCGCCGCTGACGTCCTTCTTGACATCCCGCCAACCGCGCGCGAGCGCCGGCATCGTCTCATCGCTCTGATCTGCGACCTCATCGAGGCGATCGGAATAGATCTTGATCGCCTCCGCCACTGCCTCCTGCTGGTTGCCCTCTTTGACCAGGGCGCGCACACGCGCGAGCTGGGCTTCTGTCAGGAAGTTCTCCGACTCGGTGAGCGTAAGTAGCCCCTCGACCGGATCCTTCCTCAGAGAGAGGAACTTGGCGACGGTGGTATCGATGGCCTGGCCGGCGGAGGCCTGCATCTTCGCAGCGCTGCGGGCGACGAGCTCGAACTGCTCACCGGTGAAACGACCGGTTTGAGCCACCTTCGTCAGCGCCTCAGCAGCGTTGCCTCGGGAAACCCCTTGAAGACCGGTGAGCTGATCGCGCCGGGCCTGCAGGTTGGCAGTGCTGGTGGCGGCATAGTTGTTGGTGACGATCAACGCCCGCTGGAAAGCCATCTCTTCGTCGGCCGCCCGTTTCCAGGCCAGTACCAGGCCGCCCACTGCCGCGGCCAGTCCGCCGACCACGGCGATGGTGGGGGTAATAGCGCCAACCAGCGCACGCGCGGCCGGCACCACGCCACCAAAGGAATCCTTCAGCTGGCCGCCCTGCTGGACGGCCACCATCCAGATCGGCATGCCGCTGACGATGCTGGTGGTGATATCGGTGATCTGCGCCGGCAGCTGGCGCATGGCCATCTGGTACTGCCCGGCGGAGATAGCGCCCGGCCCGCGGCCGCGATTGTTGATCTCGGCCAGGTTGACGGCGTTGCGCTGGATGTTGATCCCCGCAAGGGCGCGGTTGTACTGCTCGCGGCTGATGCGACCGGCATCCACCGCGCCCTTGAGTTCGCGCTCGTCGCGCTCGAGTTTCTGCAGCTTGGCCGACGCACCGTCGTACCGGCCCATGACGCCTTCCAGGGAGCGTTGACGCTGCTGCTCAGTGCGGCTCAGCGATGCTTCCTGCTTGTCCAGCGTCTTCAGTGCGCTGTTGTAGTCCTCGGTGGTGATCAGCCCGCGGGCCATGACCCGATCAAGCAGAGCCTCGGTGTCAGCCAGCTCGGACATGCTGGCTGCGCCCTGCTGCAGACGAGCATCGAGCTCGGAGATCGAGCGGATCTCATCGGCCACCGTCTTCTGCATGGATGTGCCGGCCGTGCGCACCCGGTCCGCGGCTGAAGCGCTACTGCGGCTGGCCTGGTCCAGCGCGCCGGCCGCCTTGTCGGCACCCTTGGTGACACCCTCCAGACCTGCGCCAGCGGCGGTGCCAGCATCCTTGATCGAGGCCAGCCCCCGCTGCAGCACCGGCAGGCTCTTTTGCGCCTGCTCGATATCCAGGGCGATGCGCATCGCCAGTTCAAGGTTGCGGGTGGCAGCCATTGTTACTTCAGTTCCTTCAGCAAGGTGGTCGCCGGATCACCCCCGGCATAGGCAGCGTTGGTGTCGGTAATGCGCTCCCGCCGTGCTCGCCGTTGTTGGGCTTGGACATGCTCCCAAGCGAGCAGGATCTGGCGCTGCGTCATCCGGCCGATGTCGGCAAAGCAGCGCCCGTAGCCGGCACAGATCAGGTCGGTGAAGACGCGTCCGTAGCCGACTGGTTCACCCTTTTGCCGACGGCGTTGCGCAGCAGCCGGCGCAGCAAAAAATTTCCGTTGGCCTGCCACCACAACAGCAGCATTTGCTCGCCATCGGTTTCATTGAGCGTTTCCAGCCAGGCTTCCTGCGCCCGCACTTCGGCGGCGGTATCCGTACCCTCGCCCGGCGGAGGGGCGATAGCACAGGCCAGCAGGTGGCGGAACACATCCGGATGCGAGAGCAGTACATCGGTCACCTCCAGCATCGAAGGCGGATCGCGCCCCTCAAACAGCGGCTGCAGGTCGGCCAGCAGCGGAGCCGCTGCCGGCAGGATCCGCGCCCCTTCGAAGAAGCCGTACTCGCGCACGATCACCGTCTTGCCGTCGACCTGGCCCTGCTGCTGCGCAGCCAGGATGTCCAGTTCGCCGGCGACTGCCTCCGAATCCAGCGAGCCGGGTTCGGACGGCGGTTGGTCCTGATTGCCGATTCGCGTGGCCATCAGACGGCATCCACCAGCAGGACGCGGGCGTACAGACCGAAGCGCGGATCGGACTGGCGGACCGGATCGATCTTGGCCTCGCCATTGAGCACGATCTCACCGAAGCTGTCGTTGATCAGCGCCAGAGATTCAGCCGCCGGGAACGAAATGCGGTTCACGTCGGCGCGGACGCGCTGAGTGGTACCGTCGACACTGTTGACCGCGTCGAACAGCGCGTAGTACTCGGACTTGCTGCTCTCGAACACCTTGACCACGCTGTGGGCAGCGTACTCGTAGGTCTTAGCGACCACCGCGGCCTTGGCGGTCAGGAAGGTGATGATGCCGGTGGCCGGGTTGAAGGTGTAGTCGGTGTCGGCCACCAGCGGTGCTGCCGGCGTACCACCCTCCAGCACCAGCGCGCTGATCGCAGCGTACTCCAACGCGACCACGTCGCCGGGCTTGACGGCACCGATGGCCTCGTTGGCGACCGAGCCCGAAGCCAAATCTAGAAGCGTGCCATCGGTGGCCAGGGCCAGATTGTCGGTGTTGATCTGACCCAGCGTCAGCCTCACACCCAGGTTGCGCTCGGTGGTCATGGTAGCGGCGACGCCGCGCACACCCGACCAGCTCTCCTTCTTGGTTTCACGGGTGCTGGACATGGCCAGCTCCAGGACGCTGCTGTCATACACCCAGCGCGCCGGCGCGCGGCTGCCATCGGCATTGCGCAGGCCCAGATACACGCGGCCCTGGAACGAGAAATATTCGGTCTTGGACATGGCTTACTTCGCCTCCTGGGCGATGGCAGGAGTCGCCTGGCCGTTGGCCTTGCGCGACGGATTGGGGGAAGAATCGGCGTCGGGAGCGTCGATGAAGCCGCGCTCAACCGCCCAGGGCACCAGGTCGGCAGGAAGCTCCACCGTTTCGCCTTCCGCAATGGGCTTGCTCGCAAGCGTCAGGCCCGCCTTCTTGATCGTGTGCTTCTGAGTGGTCTGGGTAGTCATCGCGGAATCTCGGGTTGAAGAACGGCTTGGGTCTTCCATACGTCGACCCACAGGGCGGTGGCAGCGTCGTAGTCCTCGAGGTTGCCCTCGATGAGCTGGCAGGCACGGCCACCAGGAATGGGCGGTGTCCAGCCCAGCAGCGGCTGACGAACCTTGCCCAGCAGCAGGCGCAGCTCATCGATCACCTGCGCCCCGCGCTGCTCGCGGTAGTTGCGGCAGACGGTCACCACCGCGAAGTTCACTTCGACCAACTGCGCCAGGCGCGCCTGCTGGCCGGGGATCGAAACGCCGGTTTTGGTCTCCAGCGGCATCTCCCGGGCCAGCAGCACGTAGCAGCACGGCGCGGGGAAGTCGCGCAGCGCTGTAACGGCGGCGTAGTCGGCGCTGCCCTGGACCTGACGCAGATCCTTGTCGCTGACGCCCTGTCGGATGCGATCGCGCACCAAGCCAGTGTCGAAGGGCTGGGTGCTCACCGACCGTAGTCCTGCAGGGTTCGATGGCTGAACTCTCGCGGTGGTGCACAGACCTCCGGTGCACCACCGCTGGGCGCAGGCAGCGGGTCATCGGCGCCAAGGCTGAACTTGCCGTCGCGCACCAGCTCCAGAAAGCGCAGCGCTTCCTTGTAATCGCGTACCACCGGATCGGTGCGTTCCTCGGTGTTGACCCGGTCCTTGTGCAGCAGGTAGCGCGCAATCCACCGGGCCCAGGTGGACACGATGCCCGGTACCGGCGCCGGCAGCGGTACCGGATAGGGCTTGGGCTTGCGCATGACCAGGTAGCCATTGATCACGCCATCGGCATCGTCCAGGGCGCGCTGCACATGTGCCGCAGCCTGATCGGCGATCGCCACATCGGCTGGATCGAACGCACTGCGATCGCTGCCGAGCAGCGTGGCGTCCATCAGCGCATCGTCCACAATCGGATAGCGCTCCGGGGTGGCCACCTGCGCCAGTTCCTGGGCGAGCTTGGCCGCCGACAGCAGTGCGAGCGTGCAGTAGGACATGGCGGCCAGTTACTCCGACCCTTCCGGGTCTGCAGGTTCGTCACCGAGTACGCCCGCATCCTGGTAGGCCTGAGCCTCTTCCCAGGTCATCTCTATCCAAGCCGGCGGCTTGACGACCACGCCCTCGTGCTTGAACGGGCTGAGTACTTCAAAGCATGCAGACAGCCAGAGACCATCAGATACCAGTGCATTGGGCGAATCGCCCCCACCGGCGGCAACCCCAATGGAGGTGTCGGCTTCCGGCGACGGAGCACCCGCGTCGATGGCGTCCTGGTCCGCTGCCGGATGGTTGGCCTGCGATTGGTCGACGGCAGCACCATCGGCTGCAGAGACAATCGACGCGGCGGACTGCAGCTCGCTCTGGCCTTGCTCCGGTACCGAGTCATCCGCCGCCGGCGGCGCGTCCACAGTCTTGTCTTCCGCCACGACTGGCACGTCGGCCGGCTGGTCGTCCTGGACGGTCTTGGGTGCGCTGGGCGGCGCAGTGCGGGGCTTGGCCACGACGAGTTCTCCGAATAGGTGTGGTGCCGTGCTCTCCGGCTGTCACGCATGGTTCTGCTGTGCTCCGCACGGCCAGGCCCGCGTTTGCCTGGTGCTGCCGCTCGCTGGGTTGTACGGGTAAGGCGGCAACTGCGCCGACTATCCTTCGCCGGCGCCGGTCATCAGTTGCCTGCGCCGCTGATCAGATAGCCGGCGGCCATGCCTGCCAGGACCGGGGTGGCATCGTTGCTGACCCCGTAGATCCAGCTCTTGGCACTGTTGTCCCAGTAGGGAACTTCGACCAGGGGCATGCCTTCGATGCGATAGCCATAGCCGTAGCTGGGCTCCTCGACGTTGGCGTTCACGTCAGCGCCAGGGCTGACGTAGGCCAGAACAGCCGAAGTACCCCAGACATCACCGAATGCGCCATTGTCATCGGCCACCACACCGCCGCCGACGACGATGTTGTCGATCTCGAAAACCTGCTTGAGCAGATCCAAGGTGACCTTGCGAATGCCGGTGCTGGCCGAGCGATCAATCAGCTTTGGATGCTGCTTGAGCTGCTTGAACGCCTTGGCAGACAACAGCATGGTGTTGGGATACAGACCGATGCTGTCACGCACAGCTTCCTTGCCGGTTTCGACGTCCTGCGCGGGGTTCGAAGCAGCGTTGGACCACACGTTGTTGCCAGCCAGCGCGACTTTGTGGTCGTTGTCGTAGTTGGCTGCATTGGTGGCGATCTTGGCGCTGTCCACCTCGTACTCCAGCAGCAGCGAGCGCAGCACGATGTTCACGGCCCGGGTGCTCAGGTTGATCCCCGGCACCTGGCTTGCATCTCGCATATGTTCACGCGGCACCGGCGCTTCCAGTGCGCTCGGGACGATGGCGTACGGCTTGCCCTCATAGCCGAAGCGGATGCGCTTGGTATTGGCACCGGGGGCACGCTTGGCGTTGTAGATCTTGAAGGACTCCTTGCCGAACTCGATCACCTGGCCGCCATAGGCGGCGACGTCGGCGAAGGGGAACAGCGCGGTGGCCACGAGCTGCGCCTGGCGGTAGCCACGGGCGTGTTCGGAAAGGATCGGGTCAACGACGCGAACCTGGCCGGGGGTCATTTGTCCAGACATGTAAATCTCCTACGGCACTAGCCGGTCAGTTCGGGATGAGGATCACTTCGAGGACATCGCCATCGGCGGTGGCCGTGGCGCCAGGCGCCGCACGGGCAACGACCTTGCCGGCGTCGGCGGTGATGGCCTTGCCATCGGCACCCACCTGGAGGGCGGCGCCGGCAGCGATTGCGCCACCTGCGGTCACTTGCGTGGTGCCCAAGACGTCGACCGGCGCCAACTGCCCGACGGCGGCATCCGAGCGCGCAACCCCGCAGGCGTTGCCGCCGGCAGCGGCGACTTCACCGGTCGGCGAGACGAAGCGGTTGTGGGTGAGGGCTGCCGCGGCCAGCACGGACAGCGTGAGCAGAGCGATGTTCTGGGACATGGTGGGCTCCTGGATGGGAAGGTCAGCCGCCGACCGCGGCGACTGCAGCCGCCCAGGACGTGCCGGGGTGCTGCTGCTGGTAGGCCTTGGCCTGGTTGAACAGATCCGCGCGGCCGGCATCGACATGCGTGCCCGGGGGCGCGGCGAAGTTCGCCGCTGCGTTGGGTGCGTCGCCACCGGACTTCTCGCAGAAGTCCACTGCCTTGGGCAGGCTGGTCAGCAGCTCGCGCAGGACCGACTCAGCTGGCTTGGACACCGTCGTTTCGCCCTCAGCGAAGTTCAGCGGTTCCTTGCCATTCGGCTGGGCCAGCAGCAGCTCCACCACGGCCGGCTGCTGACGGGGCAGCAACTTGCCTTCCTTCACCAGGCCTTCGGCGAACGCCACCGCATCTTCGCGTCGGGCGGACTGCTCACGGGCGGCGAGGGCCTTCTCGCGAGCGTCCAGGGTGGAAGCCTGCTGGTCGAGCTGCTGCTGACGCTGGGCGTGCTCCGGGGTGTTCTGCTGGGACATGGGGTCGATCTCCGATTTGACCTGTTCACGAGTGGGAGGCGTTGCCGGGATGGGCGCTGGCGCGCCGATGGCGCTGCGCGGGAACTGGGTGAGCAATGGCGATGCAAAGAGGGCTGAGTTGCGCGCTTCGTCGTCATCGCGTGTGCTGCTCTCGATCCCACGGATCTGCCAGTCGGGAATGACCTGGTCGGCCGTCTCAAGGCCTTGGGTGTCGATCAGCCAGTCGCGGAAGCGGCGGAACAGATCCGTCAGCGTCCAGCCCAGCGGGGCCAGCGACATGGCAAAGCAGGCGGCGTCATCACCCTCGGCGAACGAGGCCGACTTGAGCCCCTTCACTGCAGGCGGCTGCGCGCCCAGGAAGCCGATGTGGCGCAGGTAGTACTTGCCCGGCGTCGGGTTGCCCGGCGAATCGGGCATGAAGATCGAAGCGCTGATCTTCTTGAAGCGCCCGTTGTTGACCAGCTCTGCAAAGGCAGGATCAACATTGTGCGGCTCGGCGACGAGGAGGCCGTCCTTGGCCTGAAGGGTTTTGCCCCAGCCATAGGCCGGATCGTCGGTCTTGGGATGGCCCACCACGATGGGCGCTTCATGCAGTGTCGGATCGTAGCTATCGGCGATCTGCTGCACATCCGCTTCGCTGAAGGTCAGCGTGCGGCCGTCTTCGGCAACGTGCGTGCCGGCTTTGAAGATCTGCAGGGTGGCGGGCTGGTTCATGCCGCCAGTTTTCCCGCACCGCTGTCTCATGTATTGGGACCGCGGTCCGCAAGAAATGATCACTCTTGCGACATTGCAGGAAGCTGCAGTTAAGACCCCGCGCGCTATTGGCCGCGAACACGCCAGAGAGGCGTGTCAGACACCAAGCAGTCCCCGATGACGTCCGAGTGTGGCGGCCCCGGCATGGAGGCGCGCACAGCGCCTCCTACGCGATGATCACTCGAAGGCGCCGCTCACGTGATCCTGCGCGATATCCAGCAGCTCCTTCTCATCCTCGCGACTGACACCGAGCCACGGGCGAGCGGCGATGGTGTTCGTGTACGCAGGCATTGTGACCGAGCGCTTGTAGCGCGCGTTCCTACGACTGGCTTTGACGAACCGGCTGCCGCCCTTACCCGTCTTCAGGTGGATGTTGGCCGGACGCGCGGCGCGTTGAATGGTGCCGCCGAATTGGTGGATGGCGCCATAGGGTGCATTGGTACCGACCAGGACGGCATCGTTCCCGTCCGTTTGCCATGAAGCCATGTCACCGAGCATGTGGAAATCGAACTTCAGAATCGGCACGCCGGGGCGCTTCTTCTGTTTCCAGCGTTTGTAGCTGGGCTCAAGCGCGCGCCATCGACGTCCAGTCGGGTCCCGCTCCTTTGCGGCCCGCTCGCGTGTGGATCTCAGCAGGTACTCGCCCCAGTCCTTCAAGATCAGTTGGCGCGCCTCGCCCTCCAGCTGCCGCAGCGCATCGGCCAGACCAGGTGTTGCCGAATCAAGGGTGACTTCAAGATGCGCCATCAGAGCGTCCCCTGCAGCAGCTGCAGCGTGCCATCGGCAACGCCGCGTTGGAGCTCGGCCGGCATCAGCATCTGCAGCTGGGACTGCACCGTGCTGACGCCCGTTTCCGAGATGGCCACATCGACCACCATAAAGGCAGGACGCCCCACCGCCAGCACATAGCGCAAGCGGCCTGCGGCAGCGTTCAGCAGGATGGCCACCGCATCGAGAAGGCGGATCGGCAGCTCGGCTGCGGCGATGGCCACCGCGCCAGGCCGAGTGATGGGGAGCTGCTCGGCCAACACGGCAAAGGCCGCCGTCGCTGGGCGAACGGCGGCACGCTGCAGCTGCGAAACCAGTCCGGGCGACAGTGCTCCGGCCAGGTAGCGGGCAGCGTGGGCAGCATCGGCATCAATGCTGGTCAGCCAGCTGGCATAGCCGGCCTGCAGCGCATCCCTGGCGCGCGGCCGCGCCAAGGCCTGAGCAGCGCTGGCAGCCGCTGGCGCCGCGGGCAACCGTGCTCCCGTCTCCAGTGCGTTCTGCAGAGCGGAGGTGAGTTGCCCGGTCAACGATGGCGGGGTGACCGGACCACCACGCCCGCCGGGCCAGTGATCGGCCGTTGCGCCGGGTGCGTAGCCGAACCCAGGATCGACGCCTGCCGGCGTCAATACGGTGCGCGGCCCACCAGGACTGCGCTGCCCGACGGTCACCGACTGCATCACGATCTCGGGAGCCTTGTCCGGACCATTCTTGCCCAACCGGCGCAGGTCGCGCTCGTTGAGCGCATCGACATAGCACTGGCAGCCCCAGCCGTTGGCTGGATAGTGGTAACGCCACCACGGATCGTCGTGGCGCAGCACCAGGCCATTCCACGACACGTGCAACGGCCGAGGGTGCTCGACAGCATCGTTGTGGTTATAGCGCCAGAACGGCCGCACCTTGATCAGCTGCTGCAGCTGGGCCCAGCGGCCTGCGTTGTAGCTCTGGCGCAGATTGGTCTCGTAGATCACCCGCGAGCGCCAGTTCCGACCGCCGTTGTAGTCCCAACCATGCGTGGCCACGATCCGGTCGAAGTCCTCCCGGAACTGCTGAAGAGTCCGCCCCTCAGCAATGACCCGATCAATGGATTGCCGGAAGTCCGCCAGCAGAGCGTCACGGTTGGCACCGGCCACCATGAAGCTGGAGTCGTGCTCCGACTCCCAAACGTCCAGGTAGCTCTCGGTGAGCACGTTCTTCTTGCGACGGAAGAACTCGATCTGCTCCCGGAACGGAAGTTGAGCGTAGGCAACACCGGCCATTGATCAGTCTCCCGCGCCCTGGATGTCGGTACGGCCAGCCAGCGTCGCGGCCGTCATCGCATCGGCCATCACCGAGGCGTAGTCGTCCAGGGTCATGTTCGGGTGCAGCTCAAACAGCCGGTCGCGCAATTGCTCCAGCGAGTCGACCTCATCGACCAGCTGGCGGATCTGCTCGACCCATCCAGCACCAATGGGCGACAGCCGGCGATCGAGCTGCTGGCCCAGCTCGACAGCGGGATCGGGCGTCTTCGGGGTGCCGTCGGCAAAGGCGGCGGGATAGTGCCTGCGCAGCAAGCTGACCACCGCACCGCCGGCGTCGGCGAACTGGGCGCCATCGATCGCCGTCGGTACCGCAGGCGGATCCTGCGGCGCCTGGACAGGCTCGTAGTTGTCGCCGTAGGTCTGATCCATGTAGACCTGCTTGGGCTTGTAGCCCAGGTCAAGGATCTTCTTGTCACGGCTGGCGGTAGCGTCCAGATCCTCCGGCTCTTCCGTGACGCGATAGACCCGAGGAATGGCCGCGCCAGGGAAGTTCCATTCGGTGAGCCAGCGCGCTGGCCCCTTGTTGAAGGACTCGCACACCAGGTCGGCATCGGAGGTGATGATGTCGCGGCGCACCTCGCGCTGCAGCTGGTCGTTGCCCAACTTGCCTGGCGTGCCTTGGGTACTGGCGGTCTGGCCCAGCACCACCTTCTGGATGGTGGCATCCATGTAGTCCTGCAGGGCCTTGTAGTCGGCCGTGCCACTACGTCCGGCCTCCAGCAACGCCAGCTCCATTCCCTTGGGCATGATGATGCCGCTGTCGGTCTGGATCGCGCGGGTGGCCTGCAGCAGCTTGGCCTTCTCCGGATCGGTTGCGTTGGTGTCGTACTTGCCCACCGCGGTGGGCATGCCGAACTTCTCAAGGAAGATCAGCCAGAACTTGAGCCCGTTGCGCTTGAACAGCACCGGCCAGTACAGCCAGTGCGCCAAGCCGAGGCCGTACGGCTCATCGTCGTGGTCGGCACCGGAGCAGAAGTTCCAGAAATAGGGCGCGTGCGCCGGCACGCCCTCGGTCATCTGGGTCTGGGTGAGCAGGCGCAGATCACCTTCCTTGCCGTAACGGAAGCGCCGACGGTTACGGACCTTGATGTCCTTCAGGCCGATGCGAGTACCGTCGACCTTGTACAGGATCTCCGCCACGCCATAGCCGTAGAACACGCCGAAGAGCATCTTGCGGGTGACGTTGTCCCAGCCGATGCCATGCAGCTGCTCCTGCAGATACTCTGCCGCCTGGCGGTCGATGCGCTTCTCGCCGCCGGGCTCCACCTGCCATTCGCAGGCCACCACCGAATCCTGGCGAGAGCCGAAGGTGGTCTTCACCTCCGGGTCGGACAGCACCTGTTCGTAGATCTGAAGGTCGTAGCCGCCGCGGTTGCGCAGGACACTGTCAAAGGGCAGCAGCAGTGGCCCGGTGTAACCACGGGTGATGTCGATGCCATCGGCAGTGGTGGCAATCTCGCGGCCGATCTCTGGGCGGGCGGTGGTCATGCATATCCTCCAAAATCATTTCCGCCGCTGACCGTGCCGAAGGCATCATCGGTCACGACGGTGGCCACGCCGTCGGCTCGGCCGTCGCCGATGTAGGCGCGCGCGCCGGCCGCCTGGAACTCGATGGGCACCGAGGTGACGTGGTTGAGTGCGGCAAACTGCATCAGCACGCCGGCGATCGCGCCGTCGCCGTGGCGCACCAGCTCCGGATCCTGCAGGTCCTTTCGCTCCAGACGCGGCACCATCGGGATGCCGTCGACGTACTCCACTGCGCGGTGGTCGTCTTCCAGGGACGCGTCCCTGGGCAGGCTGAGGAAGCCGTCTTCGAACAGCGCGATGTACTTGGGCATCCATTCGCCGTACCAGGGGCGCGACAGGGTGACCTCGTGGATTGGGCCACCGATGTAGCGGCCCGTCTCGGTATCGAGCTCAGCCCGGCCGTAGCGGTCGCCGGTGTACTCCATCAAGGTCTGGCCGGGACCAGTGGCATCGCCGGCAAATGACCAGCGACCAGGGAATCCTTCCTTCAGCGCGTCCAGCAGCGCCCACAGGATCTGCTCCTGCTGGCGGGTGGGCGCGTTGGCCATCTCGATCAGGAACGGCACGTCGCGGCGCAGATCCTGCCCGACCTTGGCAGGCTTGATGACCGAGAAGTGACGGTGGCGCGCGAAGTCCATGCCGATCGCCCAGCGCCCGGTGAACCCGGCCACCGCAGCACGGAGCACCGGCAGCAACGTGGTAGCAATCCAGACCGAGCACCAGATCTCGCGCTCCTTCTCAGAGCGCTTGGGGAAGTCGTCATCGAAGACCAGGCGCAGCACGGGCCGGACCTCGGGCATGGCCCGATCTATCCAGACCGAAGGGATGGCTGAGCCATCGCCATCGCGCGGGATGACGTCCAGCTCCTCGCGCATGGCGGCCTTGCGCGGGCCGTAGGCCGAGCGGATGGCGGTGTACCACTCCTTCTTGCCCTCGGCGGTGGCCGCCTTGCCACGCATGGCGCAGACCCGCTCGTACAGGCCATTGGACACCGCATCATCGAAGCTGATGCGGATGACCCCGGCCTTCTTGCCGTAGCGACCTGCCTGGACGTCCTGTACCAGCTGATTGAACGGGTTCTTCTTGCCACGGTGGGTGGACCACACGCGGATGCGGCCACCCCAGATCAGCAGCGCGGTGGCCGACTCGAGCACCTTGGCCACGTCCTTGTGCAGCGCCGCTTCGTCCAGGTCGACCACGCCCTGCAGGCCGTGGATGTTCTCCGGGCGCGAGGACAGTGCCGTGATACGGAAGCCACTGGCGAAGCGAACCCGGAACGCCTGGATCTGCCGACTGGTGCCATCAGGCTGCTGGTCCTGGAAGATGTGCTGCTCAATCCTTGACGCTTGGCCCTGGGCAATGATCGGCGCGAACTTGGCCACGTAGCCGATGAACTCCAGACCCTTTTCCTTGGTGTCGGCCATGTACCACACGTTGTCGCCGCCGGCGTCCTTGGCAGAGGCTGCGGTGATGGTGTCGCTCAACGCCTGGGCGAAGGTGATGCCGGTACGACGCCCCTTCTCGCAGACCGCGATATCCAGCCCTTCCTGCATCCGGATCCATTCGGACTGGTGGGCCATCAGCACACCGGCCTTGCTCGGGTCAAAGTTGGCCGAGATCGAGCGCACGCTCTCGGGCAGCTCCTCCCAGTCCAGGACGCGCTCGGTATCCGGCAGGGGGCCCAGTGCACTCACTTAGCCGACTCCATGCAGCACTTTGTTGCGCCAGAACTCCACGCCCTCGGCGTCCAGGCCCTTGGCCCGTGCAGCCTCCTCGACCCGGCTGGCCGCGTCGACCAGCGCCTTCTGGCGGATCTCGCCGGCCCATTTCTCGCGCACGATGGAAGAGCGGGTCAGTTCAGCAATGGCCTTGGCCGCCTTGCTGTACAGCGCAATGCGATCGGCTGGGGAAATGCTCTCATCGTCCTGGTCGGCCGCTTCCTGGAACTGCAGCAGCGCTTCGAACAGGTCGGTCTGCAGCAGGCCCAGCAGTGCACTGCCGCGCTCGGCGGCATTATCCGGCGCCTGCTCGGCCACCAGCTTCATGGCCTCGGTGCTGGCACTGATCGAGGCCAGGCGGCGCTTGAGCCGCTTGGCCCGCTCGTTGACGGTGGTCTTGCTGATCTCATAGCCCTGCTCGCCCAGCCATTCGGACAGCGAGATGCTGCCGCCGAAGGCATTGGCGACCAGGCGCCGATCCAGCTCGTCGCGCACCTCGGCCGGCAATAGGTCGATCTTGCTCACGGGAGGCATGGGATCACCAGTACTTCGGTGGGCGCGCGATGCCCGGCCCGCAGTCGATGCTGTACTCGACAATATCCACACCGTGGCGCGTCAGCTCAGCCGACCACGGCCCCGAAGGGGATTTGGTGATGTCGATCAGGCGGCGGGTGTCCAGGTAATCCAGCTCCCTGCGCACTTCCAAAGCGGTGGCATCCGGATACATGTCCTGGGCGGCGCCGGCCAGGACGGCTTCGCCGATCGGATAGGGGCGAGAGCGATCCAGCACCAGCAGCATCAGCCAGCGCAGCTGCTCCCGGCGCAACTTGCCCAGATCCGGGCCCTGATTTCCGTGACTCACGGCGTGTTCCCCTTGCTTTGCATGTTCGTGATCTTCGAGGCCACTGCATCGAGCTTTGCCTCGATGACGCTCTGCCCGCGGGCATAGTCCTCGCGGCGGACGTATTCCTTCGCAACTTCCAGGCGGAAGTCGGTGAGGTGGCTCTCAACCTCGCGCCAACGCTTGCTGTCGTTAATCAGGATGGCCAACTGCTGATCAGTGCGTTGCTGCAGCTGGTTGACCAGCCAGCGACCGCCGGCGATCAGGCCGCCGAGCAGGGTGATGCCGATGCCGGCGAACCACACCAGGTAGAGCGGCTGCACTTCAACGATCATGGGTTGGCCTCGACGGAAGGGTGCTGTCCGGTGAGGACACCGATGACGCGCTGGCAGGCCCGGACGTGGTTGTCGGCGTCGCGTCCGACTCGAACAAGATCGCCCGCGACCTCTGCTCGTAGTTGGGCGCTCGCATTACGTTCGACGGCGCCAGAGACGGCTTGGGACAGGCGAGCGGTGTGGCAGGTGGCGAGGTCGTTGCGCAGCCTGAGATCGCCAGTACGCACGTCAGCCACAACGGCAGCAGGGACGGACGCGGACGCCTCCCGATCATTTTCATGTTCGTCTCCGATCTGGGCCATCGCCTTGGCCTGGGTGTGCTCGATGCCACGAGCGCTGCGCTCGTCTTCAAGCTGCGATTCAAGCGTGGTCAGACGCTGCTGCGCCGTGGCGTCACGAGCCTGCGCATCCAGGGCATTGCCGCGGTAGAGAAGTGCTGCGGCAATGGCCACCAGCAGGAGCACCAGCAGCAGGGCGACCGTTGCGATCAGGGCGCGAATCATCAGTACCGGCCCTCGCACATCGCGCGCTCGGCCGTGCGGCGGCGTTCAAGCCCCTTGTATGGCCGGCCACCGGCGTTGGCCCAGTTGCTCAGCTGGGCGCATGCAAGATCCCATCGGCCTTGGTTGGCGTAGATGCGGATGCGTGGCTGCTGGCCGTTGCGCAGGGTGCACAGGCCGTCCTTGACGCCAGCACCACCAGGGCCAACGTTGAACGCGAACGACGTCAGTGCGGCTGCCTGGTAGTCCGCCATCGGCACCTTGATGCAGCTCTGAACGGTGTTCCAGGCGACACCAAGGTCCGACTGGAGCAGGCGCTCGCACTCTGCGCGGGTGTAGGTGCGCTGTTCGACCTTTGCCGTATGGCCGTAGCAGACCGTCAGCTTGCCGACTACATCACGGTAGGGCTGGGCCGAGTAGCCCTCAAAGGGCTGTACCAACCCGAGCAGCAACGCCAGCATGCTCGCCAGCATTCCGCCCGCGATGGGCAGTGCCTTGTTACTGGGTTGCTCTGCTGCCATGCGCCATCTCCAAGGAAAAATGGCCGACGGGCAGACGAGGATGCCCGTCGGCCAGGTGCGCCAGTGCGCACCAAACCGATGGGCAGAGTGTCAATTTCTATTGGGAGGTAGTCTTGGGACCGCGGTCCGCATGAGCCACTGCGGCCTGCGTGGAAGAGTGAGCGCTTGCGGCAGCCGACAGGTAATTGGGAGCTTTGAAAGATCAATGCTCGGGACATCGACGCTCGACACAATGGAAGTCAAGCCGGCGGGAGGCTTAGCCCCTTGTCCTCACATACCATTTGGACTGCCTCCGGAGAGTCGAGGCCCATTACATGAGCAGTCAACTTTCCATTTAGATCGAACAGCAACCCAGTCATTGGGGTGTAGCCGCCATAGGCGCCGAAGCCGTTCTTGGAATTCACCAGACCACAGAATGAGCCTTCTCCATTGACCCGGACATTACTGAACCGAGCACTAGAGGCATCCTTAAGCTGAGTTTCAAGTCCCGCCTTAATAGCGGCAAGCTCCTTCGGAGTAGCCTCTCGCACGCCCCCACTCGCATGCGCATACGCATACGCCGAGATCGCTAAACAGAAACCGAGTACCACCTTCTTTTTCAATCGAATCATTCCACTCTCCTTAGTTAGGCGTCCGCTTACGGACACTTCGAGATGCTTCAGCTTGGACGTCTTTTCGCAACAGGCCCCCGAGCATCGTCAGAGCTATCGCGCGACTGTCGTCGGAAAGTGCCCAGAACGTGTCAATGACCTCGTTGAACATCGCGATCTGTTCCTGGGCCAAACCAGGCCTGGCTACGCTGCGCTGGCCGACTAGAACGTAGAGAGGGTCCAGCCCGATCTCCGCCAAATCAGCGAGCTGGGCTGAAGTGGGGGACGTAGCACCCTTCTCCCAATCGATCACGGTCCGCTTCGAAGCGCCAACGATTTCGCCAAGGGCGGTCTGGCTTAGCCCAAGACGTGATCGCTCGTCGCGAAGGCGCGACCCGATGGTGCAGATTAATTCACTCATAAGTGTTGACAGGTGCAGATATCTGCACCATTCTTGTCCTGCCCGGTTTAAACAACACCGCAAGGATACGACATGGTTCAGCACCTACCTCCCGGACGCGATCTGATGAACAAGGTCCGCGCCGGCATGACCCTCCAGAACACTACCGTCAGCGCCTGGTGCCGCCAGCACGGCGTGAACCCCAGCGCAGCCCGTCAGGCTATCTACGGCACTTGGGCGGGCCCGAAGGGCCAGGCGCTGCGCGCCCAACTGCTCAAGGCAGCCGGCGTGAGGGACGTGGCATGAACACTTCCGGCCGCCCCCTGGATGAGGTGCCCACCCGCGAACTGGAGCTGTTGCTCGCCTCGGCCCGCGACCAGTACGCCACGGCCGTGAACAACTGGCAGTGCGCCGTCGAATCGGACGAGCCGCTGGCCAGCACCCTGCCGCTGGCTGGCGCCGTGGACGCGGCCGATCGCCGGGCCGTTCGCATCCTGAAAGAGCTGGCCCGCCGCCAGCAGGGAGCTGCAGCATGAGCGAGCAAAGCATCTTCGCCCGCCTGCTGTTCGCCTTGGCCGGGCACAGCCACTCCGGCCTGCGCCTGAAGCCCATTGCCGACGGCATTGGCGAATCGCCCAGTACCACGTTGCGCAACCTGCAGCGCATGGCCGAGGACGGCCTGGTCGAGCGCTCCCCCTTCGACCAGGACAACTGGCGCCTGTCCCCCCGAATTGTCCAGATCGCCTTGGCCCATCAGGCCGAGGTAGCCCGCGAAGAGCGCCAGCTGGACGACTTCAAGAACCGCTACAGCCGTAGCCCCAACTGATGACGAGGATCGAAATGGCAGAGAAGCAACCCAACAAGCGCGGCGCCAAGCCGCTCGCCCAGGCCGAGCCGGTGGGCACGGAACTGGACACGAGCAAGCTGGTCGAGCGCAGCCAGGAACTGCAGGTGATGGCGCAGGCCGAGGCGCAGGTGAAGAGCCTGGCCACCACGCTGGGCTACGCAGGTGCCTTGGACACCGACTCGCTCTGGAGCATGGTCGAGTACCGCCAACGCCGCTCCGTCGAGGACATCCTCGAAATGGGCCGGGGCCTGCTGCTCATCAAAGAGCAAGTCGGGCACGGAGAGTTCATTGATCAATGCACTCAGCGAGGCCTACATCGACGCATGGCGTCACGCTTCATGGGTGTCGCCCTTAAATTTTCCAAATGGGACTCTAAGTCCCTTTTGGCTGCCGCAGGCACCCAAACCAAAGTGATCGAGCTCGCCGTCCTGGACGATGAAGAGATTCAGGCACTGGACTCCGGTGACTCAGTTGCCGGCATCACCTTGGACGACGTAGAGCGCATGAGCGCCAGCCAGCTCCGCACCGCATTGCGTGAAGCAAAGGCTGACGGCGAGGCAAAGGACCAGCGCATCACCAAGTTGAGCGACGATCTCAACAAGGCGGAGGAGAAGACAGCAAAAGCACAGCGGAAGTGGAAGAAGGCCACGCCCGACGAGCAATCGCAGGAATTGCTGACCCAGCTGGAGCAGGCGGCCGCCCAGGTGCGCATCGCCATTGCCAGCGGCAGTGAAGAAGCTGGCTTCAGTGGTGCGGTGATTGCGCTGATGCAGCACGCCGAACAGCACGACCTCAATGTCGAAGAGCAGGTTGCCGGCCTGATCGCCAGCCTGATCAACGACCTGCGCCTTGTCCGCGACCACCAGGAGGTCGGCGTGACGGTGATCCATGACCGCCGCCTGGCCGACTGGAAGCGGGAGGGCTGATATGGCCCTCAGCGCCAGCTTGATCGAGCAGGCCGCTGCTGACCTGCTCTGCGCCGGCCACGGCCAGAAGCGCGCCATTGCCGAGCGATACGCCGCCGAATGGGGCTGCAGCGTGCAGACACTGTATCGACAGGTCTCGAAGCTGACCTGTTCGCTGAAGCCTCGCAAGCGCCGCAGCGATCGCGGCAATTCGGGATGGACCCTTGAGGAACTGGAGCTGATTTCGGCAGTGCTGCTCGAATCACGCCGCGGCACCGGCAAGCGCCTGGCCAGCATCGGCGAGGCCATCGACATGCTTCGCGCCAACGACATGGTGCGCGGCGAGGTGATCGATGGTGAAACGGGTGAGATCCGTCAGCTGAGCGAGAGCTCGGCGGCCAAGGCTCTGCGCGTCAATCGCCTACACCCGGATCAGCTGTCAGCGCCGGCCCCGAAGGTGCAGCTGGCCAGCGAACACCCCAACCAGGTGTGGCAGGCCGATCCCAGCCTGTGCGTGCTGTATTACCTCAAGCGGCAGGATGGCCTGCACGCGATGCCTGCCAGCGAGTTCTACAAGAACAAGCCGAAGAACCTGGCGCGCGTAGAGAACGAGCGCGTCTGGCGCTACGTGTTCACCGACCACACCAGCGGTGCCTTCTACGTGGAGTACGTGCTGGGCGCGGAGAGCGGCGAGAACCTGTGCCGTACGTTCATCAATGCCATGCAGTATCGCGGCGCGGCTGACCCGCTGTGCGGTGCGCCGATGATGGTGATGGTGGATCCGGGCAGCGCCAATACCGGCGCGATGTTCAAGAACCTGTGTGCCGCGCTGGGCATCCGTATCTGGATCAACCAGCCCGGCCAGCCGTGGGCCAAGGGCCAGGTCGAGAAGACCAACGACCTGATCGAGCGCAAGTTCGAGCATCGCCTGCGCTTTGACAACGTACAGAGCCTGGAGCAGCTCAATGACTCGGCATGGCGCTGGATGCGCAACTTCAATGCCACCGCTCAGCACACCCGGCACAAGTCCTCGCGCTATCAGGCGTGGATGACGATCAAACCGGATCAGCTGCGGTTGGTACCGGCTGTCGAGGATTGCATGAAGCTTGCTACCCGAGCACCGGAACTGCGCAAGGTCAGCCCGCTGCTGCGGATCAGCTTCCTGGGCAAGAGCTTTGATGTATCCGGCGTCCCGGGTGTGATCGTGGGCCAGAAGCTGACTGTGGCCCGCAATGCCTTCGGCAGTGAATTCGGAGCGCAGGCCCTGTTCACCGACGACGCTGGGCGCGATACCTGGTACACGATGGAGCCGCTGGAGGCCGACGCCTACGGCTTTACCGGCGCAGTGGCGGTCGGTACCTACCGTGCGCAGTCCGATACGCCGGCCGATACCAACCGCAAGCGGGTCGAACGTCTGGCGATGGATGCGCAGACCGACGAGCAGGCCAAGGCGCAGCGTAAGGGCAAGGCAATGCCGTTCGGGGGAAGGATCGATCCGTACAAATCGGTGCAGCAGGCACCGGAGATCCAGCACCTGCCGCGCCGCGGACACCGAGTCGATGTTGCCGTCCCCGATGTGGTGGAAGCGCCTCGCTTCAACGTCGATTCCATTACGCCGATCCGCGCCGAACTGCCGCCACTGAACCACGTGGAAGCGGCAATGCGCCTGAAGCCACTGGTGGAGGCAGCCGGTTCGGCCTGGTTGCCCGACCACTACGCACGCACCGCCCAGCGCTGGCCTGAAGGCCTGCCGGTGGATCAGGTCGAGTCCTGGGCACAAACCTTGGCGACGCCGGAGCGCGGCGGCCTGCGCCTGGTGGAAGGAGGTGCGGCATGACGCTGCGCCTGAAGCGCCTGCTCACCGATGCCGGCATCAAGCAGGGCGTGCTGGCCACAGCCGCCGGCCTGAGCCGACCGGCCCTCAATGCCCTGATCAATCACGGCCAGCTGCCCACCAGCTGCGATCCAGCAGCGGTGCGCGCTGCCATCAGTTCCTGCCTGACCCAGCACGGCGTGACCGACGCCCACTGGCATGAAAAGGAGGGGCCGACGTGCTCCAACACGCCGGCCCCGGTTTCCCCAACGCAAGACACCGATAACGACAACGACATTCACGACGAGGAAGATCCCATGCTACTGCGTTTTCAGGCATTGACCCCACAGGCCAAGCGCCACTTCGGCCTGACCACCAATCCCTTCGCCGATCCAGCCAGCGCCGAAGACGTGTTCCTCTCTCCGGATATCCGCTATGTCCGCGAGAGCATGTACCAGGTTGCCCGCCACGGCGGCTTCGCTGCGGTGATCGGCGAGAGCGGTGCCGGCAAGAGCACGCTGTGCGAAGACCTGGTCGATCGCATCCAGCGCGAGGAACAGGCCGTCATTGTGATCAAGCCCTACGTGCTGGCCAGCGAAGGCAGCGATGCGGTGGGCAAGACCCTGCGCAGCCACCACATCGCTGAGGCGATCATGGCCGCCGTCGCGCCGCTGGCCAAGCCGAAGAGCAGCCCCGAAGCCCGCTTCCGCCAACTGCACGAATCGCTGCGTGACAGCGCCCGCGCCGGTCACAGCCACGTTCTGGTGATTGAAGAGGCCCACAGCCTGCCGCTGCCAACCCTGAAGCACCTCAAGCGCTTCCGCGAGCTGAAGGACGGCCTGCGCCCACTGCTGTCGGTGATCCTGATCGGCCAGCCCGAGCTGGGCGTGAAGCTCTCCGAACACAACCCGGAGGTGCGCGAAGTAGTACAGCGCATTGAAATCATCACGCTGCCGCCGCTGGACAATGAGCTGGGCGCCTACCTGGCCCACCGCTTCAAGCGCGCCCAGGTGCCGCTGGACAAGGTGGTGGAACAGAGCGCCATCGACGCGCTGCGCGCCAAGCTGGTTCCCTCGCGCGGTGCGGGCTCGCTGCTCTACCCGCTGGCCGTCCAGAACGCGCTCACCGCCGCGATGAACCGCGCCGCTGACCTGGGCGTGCCGACCGTCACCGCCGACGTCGTGCGGGGGGTGTGAGATGGCCATTCGAACTGAAGGCTGGCCGGCCGTAGAAGGCATGGTGGTTGAGCCGATGACGGCGCAGTGGCCGCTTGCAACGCGCGTTGTGGCGGTTCCCTTCGAGATGCAAGACCGTCCTGCACCGGTAAACGTGGACATCCTGCAGGTAGTGATCGTGCCGCGCGCTAACTGGGAGCGCATCACTGCCCATGTGCCGGCCGAGGTGCTGCAGCGTGAAGGGGTGGCTCATGGCTGACCGCGCCCCCACCGACGGGCTGCCGTACCTGCGCAGCTTCGCGCATCAGCTGCTGCGCGAGGCAGAACTCCCCGATCGCCAGGTAACGGTGATGCACCGGGATCTGTTCCGCCGAGCGCACATCGACTGGCAGGATGGCCAGAACATGGCCTCGCTGCTGGACAGCCTCAACCTGCAGCAGCTGCGTGCACTGGTCGACCAGCTGCGCGACGGCGATGAAGACGAGGAGGAATGATGGCCGTTCCGACCCTCCAGCGTTGCCTTGGCCAGGTGCACAACCGCAAGCGCCACAGCGCCCAGCACCCACAGCGAAAGAAGTCCATCGGGGTGCTGGTGCAGGACTGCCACATGTTCCCCACAGCGTCGCGAGTGGGGGCTATCCAGGTACAGGACCCTGACTCCAGGCGTGAGTACCTGATCGAGGTGTGGATCCACACCGGCGTGCTGGTGATCTCGCAGAGCACCAACAAGCGCTGGCTGCTGGAACTGGACGAGATTCTGGACCTGGCGATTGCCGCCGGCATTGATCGGGGGGCCATCTGACATGCAGCTGGCCCTGCTGCCGCAAGAGCTGTCCCCACAGACGGTGCTTTTGCAGTTGCAGGGCCGTCGCGGCGCCGTCAACGGCATCACCGCCCGCGACCTGGTGCAGCAGATCACCTCACGTACCAGCACCGCCGACGAGCGCCGCCTGCGCCAGATCATCGAGCAGCTGCGGCGCGAGGGACACCCGATCTGCGCCCACCCGGCTCACGGTTACCACCTTGCCGCCAGTGCGGCCGAACTGGACCGCGCCTGCACCTTCCTGGTCGGGCGCGCCATGACCTCCCTGGAGCAGGTCAGCGCGATGAAGCGCGTTGCGCTCCCGGATCTGTACGGACAACTCGGGCTGGACAAGCCCGCTACCGACGAGGAATCCAACCATGAACCATGAACGTAACTCCGATGTGCTGTATGCCGCCGCGAACACTGCCCGCGAGCTGGAGAACAGCGGCATCGAGATCTTGGGCCTGCACAGCAACGGCCGTCGCGCGGTGCTGATTCTGGACCGCCCTCCCACGATGGTGGGTGGCCACCTCAAGCGCCGCCAGCCCAACGGCAGCGGCGGCCAGGACCGCGTGATGGCCGCCGAGTACCAGGGCGTGCAGCTGGAGTGGACCCAGCGTCCTCCGGTGCTGCGGGAGGTGGCTCATGGCTGAGCGCGGCCAGTTCCTGGTGGTCCCTGCTGAGTGGGTGGGTGGCGACACCTTCACCGACTCGGCCAAGGCGATCGAAGACGCCCAGGCCCGCAGCAAGGTCGACGGCAAGCATCGCGCGGTGGTTTGCGTGGTCGCTCGCACCACGCCCAGCCCTGCACCGGTCATCGTGCTGACGCGTACGGAAGCCGGCATCACTCAACCGCAGGTCGTTCAGCCATGAGCGCCATCCCCAGCGTCGCAATGCAGCACGCCATCGCCCTGTCACTGGGCACCAGCGTGGTCCGTTCTGCGGATCTGATCGACCGGGTGATGGAGCACGGCTTCCGATCCCGCTGGCATGTGTCCAACGCAGTCTACGCGGCCTTGGGATGCGGGATGATCCTGCGCGTTGGCGAGGGGCTGACCCGCGACTATCGCCTCAACCCCGACTGGAAGATCGACCAAGCGGCGTTGGCGGCCGCGCAGGCGCAGCGTGTGCGTGGTACCCGGCCGGGTATGACAGGGGCGCAGAAGGCCCGATCTGCTGCTGGCGGTTACGAAGGTCCCGCCTTCGACAAAGGCCCGCTGATGCCCTCCATCGGCACCGTGTGTCAGTCCCAGGAGGATCTGGAAGGCGAGCTGCCGCCTTACCTCGGTGGTCGCTTGGTCGATTCGCTGCATAGCCACTTCGATCGCATCTTCGGTGGGGTGGAGTGATGGCACGCACCGGCCGCCAGCGCTACGACCACCTGCGCGCGATGCGCTTTGCGCTGTGGGCGCGTACGCAGAACCCGCGCCAGCTCACACCACAGCGCATTTCCGGCCTGCTCGGCATCTCGCTGGATGCCGCCCGCCGCTGGCGCGCCGACTGGTTCACCGCCACCAGCCCTATCCATGTCGAAGGAGTCCCCGATGTCCTTCGGCCCACTCAACCGTTTGTCACCCCCGCCGCCCAAGGAGGCGCCCAATGACCCCATCCATTCCCGAAGGCTACCGCGAGGACCGTAACGGTCGGCTGGTGCCCGAGGCACAGATCAAGCCGATCGATCTGGCGCGTGACCAGCTGGTGCAGGAGAAGATCCAGCGCGCCCTGGAACTGCGCGAAGCACTGCGCACGTTCAAGGCGGATACGTTCGCCGATATCGGCGCGTTCGTGCAGCTCAGCGGCGAGCAGTACGGCGCCAAGATCGGCGGCGACAAGGGCAACGTCAGCCTGTATTCCTACGATGGCCGCTTCAAGATCCTGCGCGCCTGCCAGGACACCATCCAGTTCGATGAGCGCCTGCAGGCCGCCAAGGCCCTCATCGATGAGTGCCTGAACGACTGGACCGAAGGCTCACGCGCCGAGCTGCGCACCCTGGTCAACAGCGCCTTCAAGGTGGGCCAGGACGGCAGCATCAAGACGGCAGAGGTGCTGTCACTGCGCCGGCTGCAGTTCGATGACGCCCGCTGGCAGCGGGCAATGACCGCGATCAGTGATGCGGTGACGGTGGTGGGCAGCAAGACCTACGTGCGCTTCTACGAGCGCGATGCACGGGGTCAGTACCAGCCGATTTCCCTCGACGTGGCCGGAGTCTGACATGCCGAAGATCCGAGACACCTGCACCTTCCGCTTCGACGGTGTTCGCGGTGCACTCAATGCCAGCACCTTGGCCCTGGCGGTGGAGATCGCCGACCGAGCGGCGCGGGCCGACGTCGAGATCCACGCTCTGGCCGTCGAGCTGGACGGGTTGCGCTTTTTCGACGCCACCTGCGGCAACGTCCAAGGCGAAGACGCGACCGCTGCTCGCTATGCCGTCCGTCAGGCAGTGCGGTACATCGAGGCGCGCGGAGACGCGTTGCCCTGGCGCCTGAAGCGCCACATCTCCCAGCCGGCGCTGCTGCACTTCGAAGATCGCACCGACCCCGAGGTGGCCACCACCGGGCCGCGTCATGCCTGCGTCAACTGCGACATGCCCACCGGTGCGCCCGAGTCGCCCATGTGCGGCCCCTGCGCTCAGCAGGCGGTGGGCGCGATGGCCGCCGCGCCGGCTGCCGCCAACCAACGTTTGGATCTGATCCACGAGGTTCAGAAATCCATCTGCGAGGTGCAATTGTGATCGCGTACTGCTGGGCCAATGGCCAGATCGGCTTCGGAACAAACGTGCCGGACGGCGCAATCTTCATTGCCGAAGGGAGCAGCGCGCAGCTGCGCAAGGTGATCAGCGTCGCAGCCAGGCACGGAAAGGGAATGATGCAGGGGATGCTGCTTGTACCGGGTGTGCCAGAGGCGCAGACGCAGCGGGCAAAGGGTGACGCGCTTGGGGCTTGGCTTGCGTGGTGTTCCCAGCATCCGCGTCGGCTGCGCTGGGGCGCACTGCGCGCCAGCAACCGCAACACCGACTCAAAGGAGAACCGCCATGTTCATGCGTAACCTGGTGCTGTTCCGCTTTCCGACCAGCACCGACTTCTCCGAAGTCGAATCCGTGCTGCCGTATGGCGTTCTGAAGCCGGTCGGTCCGCTGGAAATGAACTCGCGCGGCTTCATTTCCCCCTTCGGTCGCGAGGAGCAGGAGCACCTGTCGTGCCGGCAGGGCAACTTCCTCTGGCTGACGGTGGGTGGCGAGGACAAGATTCTGCCCGGAGCGGTGGTCAACCGTGCGCTGGAGAGCCGTCTTCAGGTCATGGAGCAGGAACAGGGGCGCCGACCCGGTGGCCGCGAGCGCAAGCGCATGAAGGACGACATCCTGCACGAGCTGCTGCCCAAGGCCTTCGTCAAGAACACTCGCCACGACGCGATCCTGGACCTCACCCACGGCTATGTGGCCGTGGATACCTCCAGCCGCAAGGTGGGCGAGGCCTTCGTGTCCGATATCCGTGGCCTGCTGGGCAGCTTCCCGGCAATCCCGCTGAATGCCCAGGTCGCGCCGCGCTCGATCCTGACCGGCTGGATCGCTGGCGAGCCGCTGCCGGACGGGCTATCCCTTGGAGAGTCCGCCGAGCTGCGCGATCCGGTCGAGGGTGGCGCCAAGGTGCGCTGCAGCGACCAGGAACTGCGCAGCGACGAGATCGACAAGCACCTGGATGCCGGCAAGCAGGTCACCAAGTTGGCCCTGGTGCTGGAGGACGCGCTGTCCTTCGAGCTGGGCGATGACCTGGTGGTGCGAAAGCTGAAGTTCCTGGACGGTGCGCTCTCGCAGTTGGAGCAAGCCGACGCCGATAGCCATCGCGCCGAGTTCGATGCCCGCTTCGCCCTCCAGAGCGGTGAGATTCGCTACCTGTTCGTGCTGCTGGAACAGGCCTTCCACCTTTCAACGAACCCGTGAGGCCCGGCATGACCATCAAGCGCTACAAGATTGAACGTGACTGGGGCGAAGGCCAGGTACAGCTTGAGATCGACCACAGCATCTTGACGCCGAAGCTGGCGACGGAAATCAACAAGTTCTGGACCGGTGCCGATGAGCGCCTTGGAGAAGCCGACGGCGACGCGGTACTGGCCGTCATCAAGATGGCGGGTGCCGAGTTCATGGGGTGGGTGCTGGACGTGAACTCCAGCTACTCGACCGAGGGTATGCAGCGTGAGTTCGATCAGCTGGAGGGCTGGCCGTCGCCCCACGGCATCCGCTTGGTCGATTGGGACGACCGGCCCGATCTCGATTCCTGCCTCATGCAGGTCGAGGAAGTGGAGGTGTCTCATGGATGAGACCGTGTACGACGCGGCATGGCGGGCCTACAAGGCCGCGCCTCGCGCCGTGGCCAACGGCCCGTCACGCTCAGCCGTTCGAGCGGCGGTGGATGCGGTTCTTGGCTACCTGATGCCGCCTGGTTCGACGCCAGCGTTCTTCGCCGACCGCAAACTGCGGCGGGCAGTGCCGGCGGACCTCATGGAGATGGGCAGTGAGAGCCAGCGCGGCCACTGGCCGGCCATGCGGGCAACCTACACCGTCCCGCTTTTCTGGCTCCCGCCAGAGCTGGCCGCGAGCGAGGGGCCGCTGATCCGCCGCAATCCGCTGACGAAGAAGTCCCAGGTGGCCGCCGTCCTGAAGGACGGCGGCCGTATCGTGCCTGGTGCGCGCGAAGGACTGCGGCGGCTCTTGGATCATGCCGGTCAGGAAGTGCCGGCATGGCAGACCGCCCTCCGGGCCGCTCAGGGCGCAAGGAGCAAGGCATGACGCGCATTCGCAAGGCCGGCGACGGCCGTAACCGGGTGCTGGCCGCGATCCACGCCGGCGCCAAGAAGCTCGGTCTCTCCGAGGACGTCTACCGTGACTTGGTTGAGCGCGTCTCCAAGGAGCACGGGGCCTCCCAGCGAAGCGCCGGCAAATGCGATCGCCGGCAGCTCGATGCGATCGCCAACGAGCTGCGTCGCCTGGGTGGAATTCCCGCCAAGGCGGCGTACGCAGCCAAACGTTGGGCAGGCCGCCCCAAGGGCGACCTGTCCCCTCAGCTGTCCAAGATCGAAGCCCTGCTGGCTGATTCGGGGCGTGAGTGGGAATATGCCCATTCGGTGGCCCGCCACATGTTCAAGGTAGGACGCCTGGAATGGTGCAACCCGGATCAGTTGTCCAAAGTGATTGCCGCTCTTCAGATCGATGCCAATCGCCGCGCCCGGCGGGAGGCCCCTTCGGCATGAGGTCGATGGAGGCCCGCCGTCATGAGCTTCTCAGCGAGATTGCCGAAGTGGTGGCAGGTCTGCTAAGTCGTGAGCATGCGCTTCCAGCCGAGGTTGCTGACCTGGTGGGAGCAGCGGTGGCCGATAGCCTGGCTGAACACTGGGGCGGGCAGACCATCACGTACCCGAAGGATGCGCACTTCAAAGCTACGCAGCGGGAGATCGAGATCTTGCGCGCCTACCTGGCCGGCGCTTCGACCGCTAAACTGGCCCACGAGACCGGGATGCACGAAAGAAGCATTCGCCGGCTGATCCGTCGGGCTCAGGATCGTGCCGGCGGGCTTGATCAACTGGATCTGTTTCGCTCATCGCCCTGACTGCAACTTTCGAGAGAAGCCATGCCCAGACCGCCCAAAATGACCACGCTGCCACCTGCAGTCCTGGCCGAGGTACAGGAGAGACTGCGGAACAACGGGTATTCGCAGTCTGTCGAAATCTCCCAATGGCTGGCTGAGCTCGGCTTTTCCATCAGCAAGACGACGGTCAACGACTACTCACAGCAACTCCGCACTTTGGACGCTGAAGATGGAGATATCATCGCCACGATGATGCAGCGTCGTCGGAAGTCTGGGGCCTTGAGCAGCAGCAAGATCGGGCTACTGATCGAATTGGGGCAGCTTAGAGTTCGAGAGCATCAGATCCTCACGCAACTCGCTAACCTGGAACAGGCCGGCGAGTGATTGCGCCACGCGCAATGAGTGTTGAATGAAGGTGAGCGGTAATCCCGC
Organism: Stenotrophomonas sp. FR024; assembly: GCF_047500745.2. Classification (NCBI taxonomy): domain Bacteria; kingdom Pseudomonadati; phylum Pseudomonadota; class Gammaproteobacteria; order Lysobacterales; family Lysobacteraceae; genus Stenotrophomonas; species Stenotrophomonas sp. FR024. Next base: position 11,594 of record NZ_JAXAXM020000010.1, on the reverse strand, counting down.
GTTGTCCGGGGTTGTCCGGCATATATCTCGCCAACACCCCTGATATATCTCACCCCTGAACAGAATCCGTCCTTGGAGGCTTGGCCGCGGCATCCATGCCGCGGACACCCCCGCGAACCCACCCCGCCCGGCCTCTGACAGTTTCCGTGTGCGTCCAGCCACGGAGAAGAAAAAAGAAAATCAAAATCAAACGCCGGTCGCTTCGCTCGCATCCACGCATGGCGTGGACCAAGCGTGTCGACCAAGGTCGACACCTACCAGCTCCCGAAGGTCACTGACCGTCACCGGGAAACTGTCAGGGGTGGGGCGGTGTGGGCTTGCAGGACCGTTGGCGCCATGGATGGCGCCATCGAGCCCCCATGGACGGGTTTACGGCGTGTCCTGCAAGCCCACACCACCCCGCCCAACAAACAGAAAAGCCAGAGCCGGCTGTTGCTCCGGCTCTGGCTTCGGCTGTTGCTGTTGCCTCTGCGGGTGCCGGGCCGCAGGCCCGGCCGATAAATTCACACCACCGGTTCGCGCAGGGCGGGGTTGTCCCAGCCCGGGCGCGGGGCGAAACGGTCACCATGGCGCTGCTGCAGCGCCTTCAATCGCTCGACGATCGCGTCGGCACCCACCGCGCGGATGTGCTGGATCGGACCACCGCGGAACGGTGCGAAGCCGGTGCCGAAGATCACGCCGGCATCCAGCAGGTCCGCATCGGCCACCACGCCTTCGTGCAGGCAGGCCACCGCTTCGTTCAACAGCGGCAGAATCAGGCGGTCCTCCAGATCGGCCGGTGCCTGGTAATCGCTGGCCACGTCCGGCTTCTTCGCACGGCCGTTTTCCCAGGTATAGATGCCCTGGCCATCCTTCTTACCGCGCTTGTCCGGTTCCACCGTCTGCAGCGCGGCCGGAATCTGCAGGCCGAGGAACGGTGCTAGTTCGCGGCCAACGCCAGCGGCCACGTCCAGGCCCACGGTGTCGATCAGTTCGATCGGGCCCATCGGCATGCCGAACTTCACAGCGGCCTTGTCGATCACCGGGCCCGGGATGCCTTCGGCATAGGCGGTGGCGGCTTCCAGCATGTACGGGAACAGCACGCGGTTGACCAGGAAACCCGGGCTGCCGGCCACCGGCACCGGGAACTTGCCCAGTGCCTTGCAGAACGCGGCCAGGCGACGTTCGGTCTCAGGCGCCATGCCGTCGTGATGGATGATTTCCACCAGCGGCATCTGCGCGACCGGGTTGAAGTAGTGCAGGCCAGCGAACTGTGCCGGGCGCTGGATGTGGTCGCGCAGCTCCACCAGCGGAATCGACGAGGTGTTGGTGGTCAGCAGCGCGTCCAGCTTCATCTTCGGTTCGAGCGTCTGGTACAGCGCACGCTTGGCCTCGGGGTTCTCGATGATCGCCTCGATCACCAGGTCGGCCTCGGCCACGCCGTTGCCTTCCAGATCGGCACGCAGGCGCGCGGCCACTGCAGGACGCTTGCTCTCGTCGCGTACCTTCTTGGCGAACAGCGCCTGCGCGCGCTCCATGGCCGGGTCGATGAAGCGCTGCTCGCGGTCCTGCAGGGTCACGTCGAAGCCCTTGTAGGCGGCCCACGCGGCGATGTCGCCGCCCATCACGCCGGCGCCGACCACGTGCACGTGGCGGATGCCGGAATCACCACCGCCGAGGCCCTTCAGGCGCTCGGTCAGGAAGAAAATGCGGATCAGGTTACGCGCGGTCGGCGTGCTGGCCAGCTTCACCACGGCACGCCGCTCGGCATCCAGGCGTGCCTGGATCGGCTTGCCGCCGCTGCGCTGCCAGGTGCTGATCAGCGCGTAGGGCGCCGGGTACTGGTCCTTCTTGGCCTTGCGTGCGACCTGCTTGACCATCTGCGGTGCCAGCAGGGTGCGTGCCAGCCAGGTGTTGGTGGCCCAGGCCGTCGCGCGCTGCTTGAACGGGCGGGTGGTGCCGGACAGCGCCAGCGCTACGGCCGTGTCGAGCACCACCGCCGGTGCCACCACCTTGTCGACCAGGCCGATGCCACGCGCAGCCGAGGCTGACAGGGTGCGGCCGGTCAGCATCATGTCCATCGCCGCCGGTGCGCCCACCAGCTGCGGCAGGCGCGCGCTGCCGCCCCAGCCCGGGAAAATGCCCAGCTGGGTTTCCGGCAGGCCGATGCGGGTCGAACTGTCATTCGAAGCCACACGGTAGCGGCAGGCCAGCGCCAGCTCGGTGCCGCCGCCCAGGCAGTGGCCATGGATCGCCGCCACGGTCGGGCAGGGCAGCTCGGCCAGCTTCTGGTAGGTGGACTGGCCACGGCGGATGGCATCGTTCACGGTGCCGCGGCGGTCGAATTCCTGGAATTCCTTCAGGTCGGCACCGGCGATGAAGCCGGCCTTCTTCAGCGACTGGATCACCACGCCCTTGGGCGGGTCCATGGCGATGCGCTCAAGCAGGTCGCCCAGTTCCAGCAGCACGTCCTGCGACATGGCGTTGACGCTGCTGTCCTGACGATCCAGGGAGAGAACCACCACGCCGTCGTCGCGGATCTCGGGGTGCCAGTGGCTGAAGCGGAGACCATCGAAGCCTGAGAGCATGGACGTTCCATCCGGTTGTGTATGGAGAAGCGGCTATGATCCAGAGGTTGTTTCCCCCGCGTCAAATCCCAATAGCAGGGGAGTGGCGACCCCGGATCCATGGCCGTGGACCGGGACGCTAACGGAACGGTGGTTAAAAGCTGGTGCGGCGCCAGGTGATCGGCGACTGAACTTTTCCCGGGATTGGCAGTCTCATTGCCCGACGTCGGTTGGGCTGACAGGAGTGCGGCCCCTCATGGCCGATGTTGATACACCTCAGGAGCTGGATCTGGAACTGGTCCGGCGCGTGCAGCACGGCGAGAGCGCCGCGTTCGATGTCCTGGTGCGCAAGTACCAGCATCGCGTGGTGGCCCTGGTCGGTCGCTACATCGCCGACTGGAGCGAATGTCAGGACGTCGCCCAGGACACTTTCATCCGTGCGTACCGCGCGATCGGAAGTTTCCGCGGCGATGCCCAGTTCTCAACCTGGTTGCATCGAATCGCCGTGAATACCGCCAAAAACTACCTGGCTTCACACAATCGCCGGCCGCCGACCGATGACATCGACATCGGTGACGCCGAACAGTTCGACAGCGGGACGCGCCTGCGCGACACCGATACGCCCGAACGCGAGTTGATGCGCCAGGAACTGGAACAGACGGTGATGAAGGCCGTCAATGCGCTGCCGGAAGAACTCCGGTTGGCGATCACCCTGCGCGAGGTGGAAGGCCTGAGTTACGAAGATATCGCGCAGAAAATGGGGTGCCCGATCGGCACCGTGCGTTCACGGATCTTCCGGGCGCGCGAGGCGATCGACACCGAACTCCGGCCGCTGTTGGACATCGGCAGCGCCACCCGTGAGAAGAGCCGCGTATGACCAGTAATCCGTTCAACGAATCGCAGAACCACCAATCGCCCGCCGGGCAGCGCCTGGACCAGCGCCATCGCGAACAGCTGTCGGCCCTGGTCGATGGCGAGCTGGGCGCCGACGAAGCGCGCTTCCTGCTGCGCCGGATGGAGCACGACCCCGAGCTGGCCGGCTGCCAGGAACGCTGGCAGCTGCTGGGTGACGTGATGCGCGGGCAGGCCTCGGCGCTGGCGCCGGCCGGCTTCAGCGCGGCCGTGGCCGCCGCCATCGCTGCCGAACCGGCGCCGCAGGCCGAGCCGCGCCGCGAGGTGCGCCGCAGCGGTTGGCGGGCCTGGGGCGGTGGCGCCGCACTGGCCGCCTCGGTGGCGGCGGTGGCGCTGTTCATGGGCGGCGAGAAGCTGAAGGAAGCCACCCCGGGCGAGCCGTTGGCACCGCAGGTGATCGCCAGCCAGGCCGAACTTGCGCCCGCGCCGACGACGCCGGCTCCGGTAACCGAAGCCTCGGTGGATACCGCCGCAATGGCCGTGGCCGGTGTACCGGCAGTGGCCATGGCCGCGGCCAGCCGACGCCAGGACACCCGTCGCGCCAGCGCTACCCGCAGCCAGCAGGCTGCGCGTGCCGCCCAGCGCGAGGACATGCCGCAACGCGCCGTGGCCGCCGCACAGGCGCCGCTGACCCCGACCGTGCCGGCCAATGCCAGCCGCAACATGCCGTTCGGTGAGGTTGGTGGCCTGCAGGCGCGACCGTGGCCGCGCTCCAGCCTGGCGCCCGCTGCCGGTGGCGCGCTCAATGCGAGCTTCCCGGCCCACGCCGGTGGCGCCGCGTTCTACCCGTTCGAGCCGCGCCTGCAGGACGACCTGCCGGTGCCGCCGCGCCCGCGCGACTGAGCCGGGCGCTTTCACGCCCCGCCGTCGGCGGGGCCCGTATTCCTCTTTCCATCCGATCCGGAGGTTGCCGTCCGATGACTCCCCGACTCCGCACGCAGGCCATGGGCCTGCTGGCCCTGACCCTGCCGTTGGTGGCCTGCGCGCAGGCCCCGGCTCCGGCCGCCCAGACCCAGGCCGCGCCGGCCGCCGCGCCGCGGGCCCCGGCCCAGCCGCTGGTCACGGGCCTGCCTGACTTCACCAATCTGGTCGAGCAGGTCGGGCCTGGCGTGGTCAACGTCGACACCACCATCGTCCGCAACAACCGCCAGGCCTCGCGGGGCCCGATGGGCGGCGACGATGACATGCCGGAGTTCTTCCGCCGCTTCTTCGGCCCGGATTTCCCGATGCCGGGGCAGGGCCCGGGCGGTCCGGACGGTGGCCCCAGCATCAAGGGCCGCGGCATGGGCTCGGGCTTCATCATCTCGCCCGATGGCTATGTGCTGACCAACTACCACGTGGTGGCCGATGCCAGCGAGGTGAAGGTCAAGCTGGGTGACCGCCGTGAGTTCACCGCGAAAGTGGTGGGCAGCGACCAGCAGTACGACGTGGCACTGCTGAAAATCGACGGCAAGAACCTGCCGACCGTGCGCGTTGGCGACTCCAACTCCCTCAAGCCGGGTCAGTGGGTGGTCGCGATCGGTTCGCCGTTCGGCCTCGACCACTCGGTCACTGCCGGCGTGGTCAGCGCCCTCGGCCGCAGCACAGGTGGTCCGGACCAGCGCTACGTGCCCTTCATCCAGACCGACGTGGCGATCAACCAGGGCAACTCCGGTGGCCCGCTGCTGAACACCCGTGGCGAAGTGGTCGGCATCAACTCGCAGATCTTCTCCGCCTCGGGCGGCTACATGGGCATCAGCTTCGCGATCCCCATCGACCTGGCGATGAGCGCGGTCGAGCAGATCAAGAAGACCGGCAAGGTCACCCGTGGCCAGCTCGGCGCGGTGGTGCAGGAAATCGACGGGCTGAAGGCGCAGGCGATGGGCCTGCCGGACAGCCGCGGCGCCCTGGTCAACCAGATCGTGCCGGACTCGGCTGCAGCCCGGGCCGGGGTGAAGATCGGTGATGTGATCCGTTCGGTGAACGGCGCGCCGGTCAACAGCTGGTCCGACCTGCCGCCGCTGATCGGCGCGATGGCACCGGGCAGCCGGGTCACCCTGGGTGTGATCCGTGATGGCAAGCCGCGCGACCTCAGTGCCACCCTGACCGCACTGACCGAAGACGGGCAGGCCGGTTCGCGTGGCCCGGCCACCGGCGACAGCGATGCGGCTCCGCAGGCCGGCGCCAATGCCCTGCTGGGGCTGGACGTCAGTGACCTGACCGCACCGCAGCGCAAGCAGCTGGGCCTGGAATCGGGCGAAGGCGTGCGCATCACCGGGGTCAAGGGCCAGGGCGCGCGTGATGCGGGCCTGTCTCCGGGCATGGTGATCCTGCAGGTGGCCAGCACCCAGGTCGGCAGCGTGGACGCGCTGAACCGTGCGCTTTCCAGCTACAAGAAGGGTGACGTGGTGATGCTGCTGGTGCGCACCGGCAGCGGCAACAGCGCGTTCGTCGCGGTCAAGGCCGGCCAGTAAGGCCTGCCGGGGCCGCTTCGGCGGCTCCTGCTTTTCCCCGAAGCCCCGCCCTGGCGGGGCTTCGGCCATTCCGGGCCCGGTCCGATGAGGCCGTTTTCGCGGGCGGGCGCCGGGCATGCGATAATCGACCGTTACCCTGACGACGCCGCGCGCCGCCGCCACCTATGTCTTCTGATTCGATGCGGAACATCCGCAACTTCTCCATCATCGCCCATGTCGACCACGGCAAGTCCACGCTGGCCGACCGCATCATCCAGCTCTGTGGTGGCCTGCAGGCCCGCGAGATGGAAGCGCAGGTGCTCGACTCCAACCCGATCGAGCGCGAGCGTGGCATCACGATCAAGGCGCAGTCGGTGTCGCTGCCGTACCTGGCCAAGGACGGGCAGACCTACCATCTGAACTTCATCGACACCCCCGGCCACGTCGACTTCTCCTATGAAGTCAGCCGCTCGCTGGCCGCCTGCGAAGGCGCGCTGCTGGTGGTCGATGCGGCCCAGGGCGTGGAAGCGCAGTCGGTGGCCAACTGCTACACCGCCGTGGAGCAGGGCCTGGAAGTGGTGCCGGTGATCAACAAGATCGACCTGCCCACCGCCGACATCGAGCGTGCCAAGGCCGAGATCGAGGCCGTGATCGGCATCGACGCCTCCGACGCCGTGCCGGTCAGTGCCAAGACCGGCCTGAACGTGCAGGACGTGCTGGAAGCGATCGTGCATCGCATCCCGCCGCCGAAGCCGCGCGACACCGAGAAGCTGCAGGCGCTGATCATCGACTCCTGGTTCGACAACTACCTGGGCGTGGTCTCGCTGGTGCGCGTGATGCAGGGCGAGATCAAGGCCGGCGACAAGCTGCAGGTGATGTCCACCGGCCGCAACCACCAGGTCGACAACGTCGGTGTGTTCACCCCGAAGCGCAAGGTGCTGCCGGCACTGAAGGCTGGCGAAGTGGGCTGGGTCACCGCCAGCATCAAGGACGTGCACGGTGCGCCGGTCGGCGACACCCTGACCCTGGCCGGCGACCCGGCGCCGAAGCCGCTGCCGGGCTTCCAGGAAATGCAGCCGCGCGTGTTCGCCGGCCTGTTCCCGGTCGATGCCGAGGACTACCCGGACCTGCGCGAAGCGCTGGACAAGCTGCGCCTGAACGATGCCGCGCTGCGTTTCGAGCCGGAAAGCTCCGAGGCGATGGGCTTCGGCTTCCGCTGCGGCTTCCTCGGCATGCTGCACATGGAAATCGTGCAGGAGCGCCTGGAGCGCGAATACAACCTGGACCTGATCAGCACCGCGCCGACGGTGGTGTATGAAGTCCTGAAGACCGATGGCTCGATCATCAACATGGACAACCCGGCCAAGCTGCCGCCGGTGAACCAGGTCGAGGAGATCCGCGAGCCGATCATCCGTGCCAACGTGCTCACCCCCGAGGAGTACATCGGCAACATCATCAAGCTGTGCGAAGAGAAGCGCGGCAGCCAGATCGGCATCAACTACCTGGGCAGCCAGGTGCAGATCAGCTACGAGCTGCCGATGGCCGAGGTGGTGCTGGACTTCTTCGACAAGCTGAAGTCGGTCAGCCGTGGCTATGCCTCGCTGGACTACCACTTCGTGCGCTTCGACGCAGGCCCGTTCGTGCGCGTGGACGTACTGATCAACGGTGACAAGGTCGATGCACTGTCGCTGATCGTGCACCGCAGCCATGCCGACCGTCGCGGCCGCGAGCTGTGCGAAAAGATGAAGGACCTGATCCCGCGCCAGATGTTCGACGTGGCCATCCAGGCCGCCGTCGGCTCGCAGATCATCGCCCGTACCACGGTCAAGGCCATGCGCAAGAACGTGCTGGCCAAGTGCTATGGTGGCGACGTTTCGCGCAAGAAGAAGCTTCTGGAAAAGCAGAAGGAAGGCAAGAAGCGCATGAAGCAGGTCGGCCGCGTGGAGATCCCGCAGGAAGCGTTCCTGGCCGTGCTGCAGATGGACAACAAGTAAGCCCGCACCGGCCCTGCGGGGCCGGTCGTCTGGTGACGTTGCAAAGGACCCTGAATGAAACTGTTTGAGATCCTCCTGGTCGTGCTGACCCTGGCCTCGGGCCTGATCCTGCTCGCGGACAAGCTGTACCTCGCCAAGCGTCGCGCCCAGCGCGCGGGCCTGCTCGATTCCGAGCCGGTGCTGGTGGACTACTCGCGTGCGTTCTTCCCGGTGCTGGCGATCGTGCTGATCGTGCGCAGCTTCATTGCCGAGCCGTACAAGATCCCGTCCAGCTCGATGATGCCGAACCTGCTGATCGGCGATTTCATCCTGGTCAACAAGTTCTCCTACGGCCTGCGCCTGCCGATCAGCAACACCAAGTTCGTGCCGGTGGGCGAGCCCTCGCGTGGTGACGTGGTGGTGTTCCACTTCCCCGGCCATGGCGAGAACGATCCGGCCAAGGGCGAGAACTTCATCAAGCGCGTGATCGGCGTGCCGGGCGACACCGTGGTCTTCGAAGGCGACGGCGTGATCCTCAACGGTGAGCCGCTGAAGTACGACAACAAGGGCATCTACGCCGGCCACAAGGGCCAGGGCGAGGGCGCCAACCTGCTGGTCGAGCACCTGCCGGGCCGCACCCACACGGTGCTGGAGACCGACTATCCGCGTGGCCAGGGCCAGTGGACCGTGCCGGCCGGCAAGTACCTGGTGATGGGCGACAACCGCGACAACAGCGACGATGGCCGTTTCTGGGGCCTGCTGCCGGAAGAGAACCTGCGTGGCAAGGCATTCCTGATCTGGCTGAACTGCCAGGGCTGGTTCTGCAAGGATGGCTTCGAGCCGTCGCGGATCGGCTCGAGCATCAACTGAGCGGGCACCAACTGAGTATTTTCACATCCAACGCGTATCTGGGGAGAACGCAATGAAGACGATGAACACGCAGCGTGGCATGACCCTGACCTCGTTCCTGACGGTCCTGATCGTGGTTGGCTTCTTCCTCTACATCGGCATGAAGCTGTTCCCGATGTATCAGGAGTACTACGCGGTGCGCTCGGCGATGAAGAGCCTGGCCAACGAGCCGGGCGTGGGCAGCATGGAGCCGGCGCGCATCCAGGACCTGTTCTTCAAGCGCCTGTACATCAACTATTCGGACAACGTGAAGCCGGCCAACGTGAAGTTCGACCGTCGCGACAATGGCTGGACCCTCAAGGTCAACTACGAAGTGCGCCGTCAGCTGATCGGCAACCTCGATGTGGTTGGCAAATTCGATTCTTCCCAGGACCTGACACGAAGCGGTGCCCAGTAAATTCATCCAACGTGGCGACCTGATCGGTCATGCCTTCAGCGACCCGGCCCTGCTCAAGCAGGCGCTGACGCATCGCAGTGCCGGTGCGCCGCACAACGAGCGCCTGGAGTTCCTCGGCGACAGCATCGTCAACATGATGGCGGCCGAGGCGTTGTACCGACGCTGGCCCAAGGCTGACGAAGGCGCGATGACCCGTGCCCGTGCCGAGCTGGTGCGTGAAGGCGCGCTGGCGGTGATCGGGCGCACCCTGGAACTGGGCGAGCGGCTGACGCTGGGCCCCGGCGAAATGAAGTCCGGTGGTCATCGCCGCGATTCGATCCTGGCCGACGCGGTGGAAGCCGTGGTGGCCGCGATCTACCTGGATGCCGGCTTCGAGGCCTGCCGGGCGGTGGTACTGCCCTGGTTCAGCGCTTCGATCGAGGCACTGCCGGCTTCCGGTCGGCCCGAGAAGGACCCCAAGACCCGCCTGCAGGAATGGCTGCAGGCCCGACAGAAGGCGTTGCCGCAGTATGAACTGGTGTCAGAATCCGGTGACGACCACGCCAAGCACTTCCGGGTACGCTGCAACGTAGCCGACCCGGCCGCCAGCACCGAGGGCGAAGGCGCCTCGCGGCGGCTTGCCGAACAACAGGCGGCTGCAGCCGTCCTAGAACAACTGGATTCCAAGTGAGCGAACAAACTTCCCATCATTGCGGCAGCGTGGCCGTCATCGGCCGCCCGAACGTGGGCAAATCGACCCTGACCAATGCCCTGGTCGGCGCCAAGGTCAGCATCGTTTCCAACCGCCCGCAGACCACGCGCCATCGCCTGCTGGGCATCGCCACCTATCCGGAAGGCCAGCTGGTGCTGGTCGACACCCCCGGCCTGCACAAGGTGCAGAAGCGGGCGATGAACCGGGTGATGAACCGCGCCGCGCGTGGCTCGCTGGAAGGCGTCGATGCCGGCCTGCTGGTGATCGAAGCCGGTCGCTGGGACGAGGAAGACAGCCTGGCGTTCAACGTGCTGCGTGACGCCGGCATCCCGGTGGTGCTGGTGGTCAACAAGATCGATCGACTGAAGGACAAGGGCGCGCTGCTGCCGTTCCTGCAGGAAGTCACGGCCGGCCGCGATTTCTCGTCGGTACATCCGATCTCGGCGCAGAAGCGCAACGGCCTGGAAGCACTGGTACGCGACGTACTGGCGCTGCTGCCGGAAGCGCCGCCGATGTTCGGCGAAGACGAGATCACCGACCGCAGCCAGCGCTTCCTGGCCGGCGAACTGGTACGTGAACAGCTGATGCGCCAGCTCGGCGAAGAGCTGCCGTATGCCACCACCGTGGAAATCGAGCGCTTCACCGAAGATGGCAACCTGTTGCGCATCGGTGCGGTGATCTGGGTCGAGCGCGAGGGCCAGAAGGCGATCGTGATCGGCAAGGGTGGTACCCGCCTGAAGGAGATCGGGGCCAAGTCCCGCCTGCAGATGGAGCGCCTGTTCGGTGCCAAGGTGTTCCTGGAGACCTGGGTGCGCGTGCGTGAAGGCTGGTCCGACGACGAGGCCGCACTGAAGGCCTTCGGTTACGAGTAAGCCGTTGCAGTCGCTTCGATGATGATCGAGGACGACACCGGCTTCGTGCTGCATGCACGGGCCTATCGCGAGACCAGCCTGCTGGTCGAAGTGCTGAGCGCGCAGCATGGCCGGATCGGCCTGCTCGCGCGTGGCGTATCCACCGCCAAGGGACAGGTGCTGCGCGCGGCCCTGCAGCCGCTGCAGTGGATCCGCTTCAGTGCCCAGCAGCGGGGCGAATTGGCCCAGCTGCGGGGTGCCGAGGCACTGGATGCTGCCCCGCGCCTGGTCGGCCAGGCGATGCTGGCCGGCTTCTATCTGAGTGAATTGACCCTGCGCCTGGCCCCGCGCCAGGACCCGCTGCCGGAGTTGTACCTGGCCTACGGCGAGGCACGCGCGCGGCTGGCCGTGGGCGCCGGCCTGGCCTGGACCCTGCGCCGGTTTGAGCGCGAGCTGCTGTCTGCGCTGGGCCTGGGTTTCGATCTGGACAGCGCCAGCGACGGCCAGCCGATCGACCCGGCCGCGCGCTACGAACTGGACCCACAGGAAGGCGCGCAGCGCCTGCTCAGCGAGCGCGGTGGGGAACGCCGGGCGGCCGCGACGGGTTCTGCGCTGCTGGCGCTGGCCGCCGATGAAGAGCCCGATGCCGCCGACCTGGCCAGCCTGCGCCTGCCGATGCGGCGGGTGCTGGCCCATCACCTGGGGCCGCGCGGCCTGAAGTCCTGGGAAATGCTCGAGCAGCTCGCGCCTCGCAGGTAGGGGGTGTTCGGCAGGGCTTGCAGCCCTGCACCTGCCGAGGCCAAAGCAACAGCAACAACAGCATGCATTCCGTGGGATGGCGGGGTGGGTCCGGTTGCGGGGGGGGGGGGGGGGGCCCCCTAAA